>DATCGK010000240.1:0-3790 GCA_036508975.1 Candidatus Limnocylindrales bacterium | reverse complement strand
GCCACGAGGAGATGCTCATCGGGGACGCGGTCCTCGAGAGCTCCCGCGCGGGTGCATGGGTGAAGGTGGGAGGTGGCTGATGCACCGCCACGCAGAGGAGCAGCCGCGATGAAGCTCGGCTTCCTGACCGCCCCGTTCCCGGCGACGCCGCTCATGGAGGTGGCTGACTGGGCCGCCGCCAGCGGCTTCGAGGTCCTCGAGATCGCCTGCTGGCCGCAGAGCACCGGACCTACCCGCCGGTACGCCGGCACCAGCCACATCGACGTCGTCAACCTGTCCGCCACCCAGGCGACGGAGATCCGGGGCGAGATCGAGAGCAAGGGCCTGGCCATCTCCGGCCTCGGCTTCTACCCGAACCCGCTCCACCCCGACCCCGCCCACCGGGCGTCCGTCATCGGGCACCTGAAGAAGGTCATCGAAGCCGCCGAGAAGATGGACGTGTCGCTGGTGAACACGTTCATGGGCGGTGACGGCGCGAAGAACCAGGACCAGAACTGGGAGGAGGCCCTCCGTGTCTGGCCGGATATTGTGGCCTTCGCGCAGGACCACGGCCGCAGGATCACCCTCGAGAACTGCCCGATGCTGTTCTCCTACGACGAGTGGCCGGGCGGCCACAACATCGCCACGACCCCCCGGATGTGGCGCCGGATCCTGGAGCAGTGGAGCGGCACGATCGGGCTCAACTTCGACCCGAGCCACCTGGTCCTCCAGATGATCGACATGCGCCGGTTCCTCAAGGAGTTCGGCTCGCACGTCCTCCACTTCCAGGCCAAGGACCTGATGATCGACGTCGACGGGCTCTACGAGCGCGGCGTCTTCTCGATGGGCATGGGCTGGCAGATCCCCCGCATCCCGGGCCTGGGCGAGGTGGACTGGTCGGTCGTCTTCTCCGAGCTGTACCGCCAGGGCTTCGAGGGCGACTGCATCATCGAGCACGAAGACCGGCGCTTCGAGGGCACCGACGAGAAGGTCAAGCAGGGCTTCCTCATCGCCCGCGACGTCCTTCGCCCCTACTGCCGCTAGCATCGCCCCCACCAGGAGCCCCATGACCCTCTCCATCGACAGCCTCACCGAGCGCGACATCGCGAAGACCATCGACCACTCGCTGCTCCGCCCGGAGCTGGGCGACACGTTCGTCGAGGACGGCTGCCGGCTGGCGGCGAAGTACGACGTGGCGTCGGTGTGCGTTCGGCCCGCGGACGTGAAGCGGGCGAAGGCGATCCTCCAGGGCACGGACGTCGCCGTCGGGACCACCATCGGCTTCCCGCACGGCAACCACGTGACGGCCATCAAGGTGGCGGAAGCGAGACAGGCCCTCGCCGACGGTGCCACGGAGCTGGACATGGTGCTCCAGATCGGGGCGCTCAAGTCCGGTCGCGACGCCGACGTGGAAGCCGACATCCGGGCGGTGGTGGAGGTGGCCCACGCCGCCGGGGCGATCGTCAAGGTGATCTTCGAGAACGCCTATCTCACCGACGACGAGAAGGTCCGGGCCTGCCGGCTGACCGAGGCCGCCGGCGGCGACTTTGTCAAGACCAGCACGGGCTTCGCGCCCTCCGGCGCCACGCACGACGACCTGCGCCTGATGCGTGCGAACACCTCGCCGCACATCCGGGTCAAGGCCGCGGGCGGTGTCCGGACGCTGGACGCGCTCCTCGCGGTGATGGAGCTGGGCGTGACGCGGATCGGGGCCACGGCCACCGAGGCGATCATCCTGGACTTCCGCGCCCGCAAGGCCGGATCGGCAACGCCGGCCGCGCCGACCCCGGCCGCCCCGACGGGCGCGGGGGGCGGCTACTGATGGCGACACCCGTGCGCATCGGGATGCTGGGCTGCGGCTTCATCGGGGAGTTCCACGCCCTGGGGCTGCGGTACGTGCGGGATGCCCAGCTGGTCGCGAGCTGCGACGCGAACCCGGAGCGCCGCGAGGCGTATGCCCAGCGGTTCGGGAGCCGTCCGTACACCTCCGTCGAGGAGCTGTGCGCGGACCCGGACGTGGACCTCGTCATCGTGTCGCTGCCCAACCACCTGCACCGCGAGGCCGTGCTCGCGGCGGCGGCGGCCGGCAAGGCGGTCGCGTGCACCAAGCCCCTGGGCCGCAACGCGGCCGAAGCGGCCGACATGCTGCGCGCCGTGACGGATGCGGGCGTGTTCAATGCCTACCTCGAGAACGTGATCTTCAACCCGGACCTGCTCCGGATGCGGGACATGGTCGTTGCGGGGTCCATCGGCCGGCTCACGACGGTTCGGGCGCGCGAGGGTCACTCCGGACCGCATGCCCAGCACTTCTGGGACGCGGAGCTCGCCGGAGGCGGCGCGCTGCTGGACATGGCCTCTCACGGCGCCGAGTACGCGCGCTTCCTGTTCGGCAAGGACCAGGTGGTGACCGACGTCTTCGCCTGGGGCGCCACGCTGGTCCACGGGAGCCGCACCACCGGCGAGGACAACGCGATGATGGTGATGCGCTTCGCCGACGGGCGGGCGGCCACCATCGACGTCTCGTGGTCGTCCAAGGGCGGCCTCGAGGGCCGCTTCGAGGCCTACGGCGATGCCGGCCGGCTGATCACCGACATCAGCGTCGGCTCGCTCAAGGCCTTCGTGGAACGGCCGGCAGGCTACCTCGTCGAGAAGGCGGACGCCGAGACGGGCTGGGTGTTCCCGGTCCCGGACGAGGTGCGCGTCCACGGCCACGACCTCATGATGGCCGACGTGATCGACGCCTTCCGCACCGGCCGCGCCCCAGGTGAGACGTTCCGCGACGGCTACGTGGTGAACGGGATCCTGGACGCCGCGTACCGCTCGATGCGCAGTGGACGCTGGGAGCCCGTGACGCTGGACGATGCGCTGCTTGCGGGCGCGCCGGTCACGGGAATGATCGCGTGACCTGTGCCGTCGAGCGGCCCGTCGAGCGGCCCATGGAGACCGCGAGCCTCGTGCGCGACGTGTGCGTACCCGATCCGGACGCTATGGTGACCATCGGCGGCCCGGACACCCTGGTTGGACCGGGGCCAATCGCCGGTGCGGCCACCATCGTCAACGCCACCAAGGTCCGGACCGCCGGGCTCCTCGTGGAGCGCGGGGCTCTGCTCCCGGTCGTCACGCGCACCGGTGCCGTGGGGACCGAGCGGTCGAGGACCCTGTTCGACGAAGCCAACCGAGAGCATGCGCGACGCCTCGCCCGTGCGATCGACCAGCAAGGAGGTGGGTGACGAGGCGACGAGATCCAGACATGACCAGGGATCTATGGCGGACCTTGCTCCACGATGGAGCGCCCGGCCGCTGCCAGGAGGAGTCCAGTTCATGAAGAGAACCAGAATCGCGCGCAGCCTCGCCGCGATGGCCGCGATGGCGATCATCGTCGGGGCATGCGGGAGCAGCAGCTCCTCGACGGCCCCGTCGGCAGCCGCCCCGTCGGCTGCTGCCCCGTCGGCTGCTGCCCCGTCGGCTGCTGCGCAGTACACGATCGGCTACTCGAACGGCAGCAGCGTCGGCAACGGCTTCCGCGAGGAGCAGGTCTGTACGGCCAAGGCGCAGGCCAAGGCGTCGGGCGCGGTCTCCAACCTCACCGTGATCCACCGCAACACCGACGCGGCGGGCCAGCTGTCCGATATCCGCAGTCTGATCGCGAAGGGCGTCAACGCGATCGTCGTCAACCCCAACGATCCGAACGCGCTCAACCCGGCCCTCGCCGAGGCCAACGCCGCCGGAATCAAGACCGTCTCGGTCGACCAGTACGTCACCGATCCGAACACGTGGAATCTGTACAACAACCAGGTCAAGTACGCCGAGC
>DATCGK010000239.1:0-9119 GCA_036508975.1 Candidatus Limnocylindrales bacterium | reverse complement strand
GGGATGCTCCGGACCGACTCGCTGCACGCCGCGGGCTCCGTCCTCGACATCACGGCCATCGTGGCCTTCGTCGGCTGGACCATCCTCGAGCTCATCGTCCTCTGGGTGATCGGGATCTTCCGGAACCGGTCGGCCGCCGGGACCGTCTGACCGCGTCGCGGTCCCCGTTGCGGACGGGTGAACCTCCGCCACCTGCGTGGCCCGTCCCTGACGGGCACGAAACGAAAGGAACTGCTCCATGGGGATCATCGCCTGGATCGTGCTCGGTGCCCTCGCCGGGTTCATCGCCAACCTGATCATGGGCTCCCGCGAGGGCCTCATCATGATGGTCGTCCTCGGGATCGTCGGCGCCGTGGTCGGTGGCTTCATCGCGGGGACCGTGTTCCACGTTGCCGATGTCACGGGCCTCAACCTCGAGAGCCTCGTCGTCGCCGTGTTCGGGGCCATCGTCGTCATCTTCGTCGTGCGGACCTTCATGTCGCGCGGCACGAGCAGGAGGGTCTGATGACCGACCAGCACGTCAAGGGTGCCGTCAACACCGCCAAGGGCACCGTCAACGAAGGCGTCGGCAAGGTGACCGGCGACAAGAAGCTCGAGACGAAGGGCAAGGTCCAGAAGGTCGAGGGCAAGGTCCAGGACGGCCTGGGCAAGGTCCAGGACGCCGTCCATAAGGCCAAGCACGCCTGACCCCTGGCGCGTCAGCGCGGTCACACCGGGGCCCGCACCCGGGCCACCGTAACCGGGCTCCACCTCGCAGCTACACCCCGCCGCATGACCCTCGCGGCGGGGTTCGTCTGCGCTCCCCGAGGGAAGGCGGAGCTGCGCGGGAGCAGAGGGAGGCGCTATCCGCCACCCGGAGCCCGCGCCCCCGCCTCGGCCTCGAGGATCGCCTCGGCCTGGTCGGCAGCCATCCCCACGGCTTCCTCGACCTCGAGCTCCGGGTGCTCGGCCTGGATCGCGGCCACCGCCTCCTCGAGCTCGATGCCCTCGACCTCGTTCACGGCGCGGGCATCGATCACGTAGCGCACCAGCAGGGTGGCGATGGCGCACACCGGGATGCTGAAGATGGCCCCCCACAGGCCGGCGACCTGGGAGCCGGCAAGGAGGGCGACGATGACGAGGATGGGATGGAGGCCCACCTCCCGCCGGAGCAGCCGGGGCTGGATCGCGTTCACCAGGACGGTCTGGGCGACGACGAGGATCGCGATGATGAGCAGGGCCACGTCGGACCGGAACGCCAGCGCCACGAAGATGACGGGGATGAGGGCGAGCGGCGGTCCGAAGAACGGGATGAACATGAGCATGCCGGAACTGACCACCAGCAGGAACAGGTAGGGCAGATCGAAGGCGAGGCCGAGGGCGAGGGTGAGCCCCACCTGGACCAGCACCAGCACGAACTGTGCGCGCAGGAAGCCTCGGAACGACCGCCCGACCGTGCGCTGGATGAGCAGCAGGGTCTCGGCGTGCCGGTTCGGCACGATCCGGCGGACCATGCCGGTGATCGACTCTGGGTCTGCGACCGCGTAGAGGGACAGCACGACGATGATGAACAGCGCCCCGAAGACGGCCAGCACGCCTTCCCCGATCATCTGGGTCTGGTTGGCGAGCCCCTGGATCACGGCCGGCAGCGTCCGGCGCTGGACATTTTCAACGACCGCCGCCAGGTCCACGACCGACCGATCGATCCCCAGCGCCTGCTGGACGTGTCCGGCCATGGAAGCGATCGAGACCGTGATCTCGTCGATGCGGCCGGCCAGGCTCGACGCCTCCTGCACGCCGATCTGCGCCAGTGCGGTGACGAACACCGCGATGCCGCCGATCACCGAGCCGTATACAACGGCGATGGCGAACCCGCGCCGCAGGTGCCACCGGTGGACGAGGCCCTCGACCAGGGGGCCGATCAGGAACGCGAGCAGCCAGGCGAGGAAGATCGTCAGCAGCAGCGTGCTGAAGCCGACGAACAGCGCCAGGACCCGGTCCAGGATGGCGAGGCCGAAGAACCCCGCCCCGAGCGCGAAGAAGGCGAGGCGCGGAAGATCGCGGTCGACGGGCTGACCCGTAGGGGTGGTCACCGCTCGCTACCCCAGCGTCTGCCCCATGAGCCCATCCTGATGGCGACAGGCGCCAGCAGGGCAGGGTCGACCGGATCCGGCAGCATCGACGCCGCTCATCCGCAACGTCCGCTCGAGGCGGCCGGACATGTCCCGGCAAGGCTGACGACGAACGCGATGGTCAGCGCGTCCAGGGGGGCCGTCATGATCTCGACGTCGTTCTCCTCGTTCGTGCCTTGGGTCCGGCTGCGTGGCGAGTGTCGGGCGGCTCGGCCGCGGCGTCATGACGCGGCGTCATGACCTCGCGGCCGCAAGGTGGGAGAGTTCCGGGGAACCACCGATGCCCGCCATGGCGCCGTGGCCGGCGGTCCCGTCGCCCGTGGCGAGTGGAGGGCGACCCCTCTGCGACTCCGAGGGAAGCAGCATGACCAACGGTCGGGACGAGGGCGCCGCCCTCTGGCAGGACGAGACGTTGACCATGTCAGCGGCGCACCTGGACGCGTTGACCGCGGACCAGTCGGTCACCGATGGTGACCAGGCGGCATCCGACACCGGCCAGGCGGCATCCGACACCGGCCAGGCGGCGCGCACCACCGGCCGGGTGCGGCTCGAGCAGCTGCGCGAGCGTGCCGCACTGGACCGCGCCCGCGCGGACTCGGAGCGCCGGCACGTGGCGGCCGCCACGCGTGCCCGTCTCCGGGAGGAGCTCCACGGCTCGCACCTTGACGACCTCACCCGGGCGTTCCGTCGCGAGACGGAGTGGCACGCTCTCAACCTCGAGATCGACCGGTCGCGCCGCGGCGACGGGCGCTTCGTCCTCGCCTTCCTCGACATCGACGACCTGAAGGGCATCAACGACCGTGCCGGTCACGCGGCCGGCGACCTCGTCCTTCGCACGCTCGTGGCGACGCTGCGCTCGAGCCTTCGGTCCTTCGACCCCATCGTGCGCTTCGGCGGTGACGAGTTCGTGTGCGGGATCGGCGGGGCCGACATCCGCGAGGTCGAGGGTCGCCTTGCCGGGACCCAGCGCTCCCTGTACGCCGACACCGGTGCCTCGTTCAGCGTCGGCCTGGCAGTCCTTGCGGCAGGGGAGACTCTCGAGCAGCTCACCACGAGAGCGGACGCCGCGCTGCTGGACGCGAAGGCGTCGCGCCCGGACTGACGGCGGGACCACCGCTCGCCGCTACCGGGCGCGCGAGGGTTCTACGGCCGCTGCGGCAACGATCAGAGGGTCCGTCCTCGCGCGGCTGGGTCCATGGCTTCGATGAGGTAGGTTCCGCGGGGCCAGATCCTCTCGCCCCGATCAGCCTCATTGCATCAGGTTCGGCCCCTTGCATCGGCCAGGGGCTCGTTCGCGCTCGCCGCGTCTCCGCGATGACCCGAGTGTCGCCCCGCGACGTCGCGGCCCTGCCGGTGACGGCCCGATCCGGTGAATGCGGTCGTCAGGACCTGACGACGAACGCGTCGATCGCGACGTACGGGTGGCTCGGAATCGAGAGCACCTTGATCGTAAGTGTGTGGTGACCGGAGGTGCGGAAGGAGTGCTTGAAGAGCACCGCATGCGGGACAAAGGATGAGCGCCACATGTCGACGCGTGCGACGACCCGCCCGTCGAGGAGGACGAGTGCGAGGCCCCGGGTCGGTCCCTCCGGCCCGATCCAGCTCACCGACGAGCCGGTGAAGGTGAACGTCGCCGTCGAGCCGGGGGTCTTCGACCAGGCGACCTTGCCGCCGATGTAGCGGCTGTTCGCCGCGCCACCCCAGCTGCCGCGATAGCTGATCGCACCACTGTGCTCCGAGTAGCTCCGCGTGACTCGCGCGGGGGCCGGCGCCGGCGAGGGCGTGGGCGAGGGTGTTGGCACTGGGCTGGGCGTTGCGGTGGGCACTGGCGTGGGTGCCAGCGTGGGCTTCGGCGTGGGCGTTGCGGTGGGCACTGGCGTCGGCTTCGGCGTCGGCGTGGGCGTCGGCGCGGGGGTCTGGGTGGGCACCCGGGCCACGGTCGTCGGGCTCCCGGACGCCTCGGCCCCCGCCCGTGCGGCGGTCTTCGTTGACCATTCGGCGCTGAGCCCCGTATCAGAGGACCAGAGGCCGCCCGGCGGCGGCGCAGCGAGCCAGCCTGCGTCGCCGAGGACGCTCAGGTTGACCGACAGCCAGTTCGTCGTCCGGCCGGTGGCCACGCCGATCGCCGGCACGTCGAAGCTGACCGAGGCGCCCGGCAGCAGGTCGGCGACGAGCGGCGCCGCGATGAGCAGCACCGGCGCCAGGTCCACGCGGTCGCTTGCCGAAGCGGTCACGGTGACGACCGAGCGTGCTGCCTGGGCTTCGGGGTCACGCGTTCCGGGCAGGGACTGGCTCGGCACGGCCGGAACGGCTTCACGCCCGGTGTTGGTCATCCGCACGACGGCCCCCGTGCCGTCGGCGCTCGGCTGGAGGTTGTAGCTGACCGCCCGGTCGCCCCAGACCCGGACCTCGACGCCCGGGATGTCAACCTGGTCGGCAGCCGGGAGCGGGCGACGGCCGGAGTCGCGCATCTCGACATCGAGCAGGTAGCGGCCGGATTCGGAAGGCGTGGCCAGCGTGAGCGTGATCGACCTGGTCTGGGTCCGGATCCGGCGCGCGGCGACGCCGGTCACGGCGGGCGAGCTCGTCGCCGCGATGACCTTCGAGTCGAGCTCGATCGGCTTCCAGCTCGCGACGAACTCGATCCCCTTGGGCACGGCGCCCCCCGACCACGTGATTCGGACCCTGGCCTGGCTGCCGCCGTGCAGAAGGCCGCTCGCGACCGGGGCAGCGAAGGTGATCGACCGGTGGGCGAGGGAGGCGACGTGGATCGAGGTCGCGATCCGGCTCACGCCTTCCCCCCACCTGTGGGACGAGGACCAGAACTGCTGCATGCTCCGCAGCGTCGGCTGGCCGCCCCACCAGCGACCGCCCGGCGTCAGGTAGAACTCCTTGATGAACTTCGCCGTGGCATCGATGTTCGCGGCGTACGTGGCATAGGCGGTCGCGTAGCGGAACGGATCCCGGTCGTAGGCGTTGTAGCCGAACAGGTTGTGCTTGACGCGCGAGATGTAGCTGGTCCCCCAGCCCGACTCGTGGAGGGCGGCCGCCAGGAGGAAGCGGGCGTTGACCCCGTACTTCTTCTCGGCTTCGATGAAGGCAGCCCCGAGTGGCGGTAGCGGCGTCTTTGCCTTGAGGTACTCGTCGATCGCCCAGGCCGAGACCCCGCTCTTCGACACCAGGTTCGTGTCGAGGGTGATCGGGCCGCCGGCGTGGTATCGCGCCGCCCGTGGCATGCGAGCATCCACGGTTGGAACGACGAAGGTCATCAGGAGCGCGGCGGCGAGCACGGCCAGGGTAATGCGGGGGCGAAGGCGAGAGGTCATTGGTCCCAAGGTTCGGCTGCGAGTGTCGTGGGCCCACGTCACGAGGTCAGCATCGGTATGCGGCAGACCACGCGACGTGGCCGTGACGCGGGGTTCGATGGAGTGAGACCAACCTCCGCCCGAGAGGCCCATCGGTCAAGACGCCCGATTCACCCAGCGGGGCGTCGTCGATAGGCCTACGCCGGTGTCACCCGTCAGGCATCGGGTGGCACCCCCGGGCCCGGCTGCCCTTCGCGTCCCGCGGTCCCCTGCGGCTGCGCCGGCGGACGGCGGTTGAACCGGAGCGGCCACCAGCTGGGCTCCCAAGGGTGCCCGGCAGCCGTTCCGGCCGTATGCTCGGCACGATCACCCGTAGGAGAGCAAGCGTTCGATGCAGACGGAAGGCGGCGACACGGGGCGCGACGCGAGGGCGCTCGAAGGAGCGCTGGACGAGGCCCTCGCGTCGCTCCCCGACGTGGACCGCGGCGCTGCGCCCGACAGGGTGGACTACCGGTGGCTCAGCATCGGCTTGAGGCTCGCGATGGAGCGTCCCGAGCAGGCGCGCCACCTGCTCGAGATGATCGGAGCCCAGGACGCCGATCGGGAGGCGCCTCCCCAGGCCGACGCCGGCGGTGTCTCCCCGGCCGGCGGTCCCGACACCGAAGGTCCCGGGGGCTCCGCTCCGGTCCCGGTTCCCTCGATGATCCTCGCCCGGAGTGCGGCGATGTCATTGTCGGAGCGGGCCGGCGTGGGGCCGGAGGTGACGTTCGGATGGGCCGCCCGGCTCACGCCCAGTGAGATCCTGAGGCTCGGGCGCGTCGTCCACGAGATGCTGGCCTCGGGTGCGCCGCCCGACATCGGCCGGGGGTTCGGCCTCGCCTGGGACGCTGGTGTGCGGATCCCGCGGCAAGAGAGCGACGCGATGTTCCGGGAGTTCACCGCGCTCGAGGTCACGGTCGGTAGCGTCCTGGCCGGACACGACCTGCGGGCGGCAGAACCAGCCCGGCAACCGCAAGGCCTCGGCGCTCTGCTCGGCCAGTTGGTGCCCCGTGCGCGCCCGGAGGCGTCGGAGGCCGCCGCCGCGCTCAATGGGAGCGGTGAGCCGGGAAGGAAGGGCCTCGTCGCCCTCTGGAACGCGTGGGCGGCGATGCGATACCGGTCGCTCATCTCGCGACCGATGTTCGAGCTGCTGGTCCGTCCTTGGGTCACCGTCGTGGGCCCGCTTCCGGAGCCGTGAGGCGGGCGGGGCCGTCATCGTCGGCCACTTCGCGTTCGCCCGGTTCCTCCACTCCCGGGTCATGCTGGTCGCACGGTTCGCCGGCGCTGGATCGTCATCCGATGGGTCATCGTCCTGGGCCGGTTTGACGGGGAACAGCGTCGCACCACGCCGCGGGGCGGTCCCGAGCTCCACGGCTGACGGCATCGCGGCGCCCCCCCGCACCGTCAGGACCGGGCGGCCGACTCCTGCCGGTCCGACGGGGCCGCGGTCGAGCGGGGCACCACCAGCTCGAACGGGAGGTCGCTGCACGACCTGACGTACTGCGCCCAGTGCGGCGGATGGATGAGGGTCGATGTTCGGGGCGCGGAGATGTGGGTCGAGTGCGAGAGCCTCCGCGCCAAGAGCGGGCTCCGGCTCGCGATCTCGGCCGGCTTCCACGACCGGCGCCGTGTCGAGTTGCCCGGGGGCGTTCTCGCCGCGGCCTGAGGCTGGCCGCAGGAGAGGGATCCGGCGAGCCGTTCGCGAGGATGGCGACATCCCAGACGAGTCGCCCGCCGCGACGAGGCCGCCGTCAGCGCCCTCCGTGGTCGCTCAGGGCGCTCACGTGCGGTGTTGGGTTGCCCGGCCGAAGGCCACGAGCGCGAGCACGCACGCGAGCGCCAGCAGCGCATTACCGAACATGGCGACCCCCAGGCCGACGGTGACCGACAGGAAGCCCATCGCCGGCGGGTAGATCGTCGAGCCGATGACGGCCATCCCCACGAGCGACCCGCCAACGGCTGCCGAACGCTCCGGGTAGCGGTCTCCGCCGATGGCGACGATCATCGGGAAGATAGGGCCCGACGCCATGCCCGCCACGGCGAAGGCGGCGATCGAGAGCGGCAACAGCGGGACGAGCACCGCGCCAGCGACCAGGACCGCCAGGGCCAGCGCGCAGGCGATCGTGAATCGCAGGTGGTCGAACCGGTCCGCGATGACCGACGACGCGAGGCGCCCGACGGTCAGCCCCGCCCAGTACAGCGACAGGGCCAGGGTCGCCGTGGTCAGCGGCGCCGGCTCGAGGAACCGCACCAGCCAGCTCGAGACGCCCATCTCGCACGCGACGTATGCCGCGATCGCGATCCCGAGCAGCAGCAACGGGCCGGCGAGCAGCCTCCGGCCGCCGTGACCGGCTGATACGGCCGGCAGGCCCGTGCTCGCACCCTCGGCCGTCCGCCGCCCGCTGGGCATCGGGACGATGACGTAGGCCGCCGCCAGGAGCGACACGACCGCGCCCGTGCCGACGGCGACAGCCTGCCACGGGACGCCGCCCTCCACGAGCGCCCCAACGACCAGCGGCGCGGCAAGGGCTCCAACGCTGAAGCACACGTGCAGCAGGTTCATCGCCCGCCCCCGGCCCTCGCGATACACGTCGAGGACGAGACCGTTCACGCCGCCGTCCAGGCAGCCGGCCCCTGCGCCGGCCATCAGCGCCGCCACCGCGAACGCCGCCCATGTCGGGGCCAGGCCCAGACCTGCGGCCCCGAGACCGGTAATCAGCACGGCGATGCCCAGGACCGGGCGACGACCGAGACGCTCGGTCAGGGGGCCGCCTCCGAACGACCCCGATGCGTAGGCGAGGGCGTAGACCAGGTAGACGATCCCGATCCCGGCATCGGTCTGGTCGAAGGTCGCCTCGATCGAGCGGATGAGCGACGGGATGAGCAGCCCGGTCCAGCCGATTGCCAAGAAGGTGAGGCACCCGACGAGACCTGCCGCCAGCCGCGCACGCTGGCTCACGGGTGCGCGGCGGGGAGTGGTGCCCGCGATGCCGCTTTCAGGCAAGGTCCACCTCCATGCCGGCGCCGCGACGACGGGCGACACCCTCTTCGGGCGCGTGCATATTCGTCACCACCATCGATGGCAATGGTAGGGGCGGTGCGGACGACCGTCGCCGCCGTTCGCGCGAACATCGACCCTTCTGCGCGCCATGTGCACGGAGTTATGCTGGCCGCGCAGCAGTCGGCCCGCGAAGGCAGGGTCATCGATGTGGTCACCACGCTCTGAGGGCCTTTGAATGACCGTCGCCGCGATGCTCGGCGGGGTTGAGGCCGGCGGCACCAAGTTCGTGTGCGTGATCGGGATGGGTCCCGATGCGATCCTCCGCACCACCCGGATCGAGGTCACCGATCCGGCGACCACCCTCGCCGCCGCGGTGCGCTTCTTCCGCGACGCGGTCGACGGCGGGATCCGGCTGGAGGCGATCGGGATGGCCTCGTTCGGGCCGGTCGAGCTGCGGCGGGGACACCCCCGATACGGGTTCATCACCAACACGCCCAAGCCGGGCTGGTCCCGGACGGACATGATCGGCCCGTTCACGGCCGCGTTTGGGGTGCCGGTGGGTTTCGACATGGACGTTAACGCTGCCGCCCTGGCCGAGGGGAGGTGGGGGGCTGCGCGGGGCCTGGGCTCGTTCGTGTATCTCACCGTGGGCACGGGGATCGG
>DATCGK010000238.1:0-12321 GCA_036508975.1 Candidatus Limnocylindrales bacterium | reverse complement strand
CGCGTCGACCGGCTCGAGGAGGCGGTCGAGATGGTGGTCCGCCTGATGACCGAGCCGCGGGTGACGTTCGAGGGCCGCCACTACCGTCTCGATGATGCCGTGTGCGAGCCGCGTCCCGTGCAGCAGCCGCGGATCCCGGTGCTGATCGCCGCCCATCGCCCGAGGATGATCCGCCTCGCCGCGCGCCTCGCGGACCAGTGGGACACGTTCCCGGAACTGGAGGGCGCCGCCACGGATGGCGTGACCACCACCGTGGAGGAGCGGATGGCGGCGTTCGAGGCGGCTTGCCGCGACCAGGCCCGGGACCCGGGCACCGTCCGGCGCTCCACGTGGGGCTTGCCCCCGGCGGTCGCCAGCGAGGCGGCCTACGAGGCGTTCGTCCGGCGTCAGTTGGACCTCGGGTTCACGGACGTCGCGGTCGTGCCGGGATCGGCGCCGGTGGAGCGCCTGCGGCGGATCGCGGACACGATCCTGCCGTCGCTGCGGGCGGAGTACGCGCCGGGTCGCTGAGGGGCGGCGTCAGGACGGCTGGAGGGACGGCGTCAGGACGGTGCCGGAGCCAGCGTCGGTGGCGCCGTCGGCGGGAGGGTCGGCGTCGGTGGCGCCGTCGGCGGGAGGGTCGGCGTCGGTGGCGCCGTCGGAGCGGGCGTCGGTGGCGCCGTGGGTGGCGGCGTCGGTGGCTCCGTGGGTGGCAGGCTCGTGCTCACATCGGGCGTCGGCGAGGGCGAGTCGGACGGCGATGAGGACGGCGTCGGGCAGACCACCGGCGTGGCCAGCGGATCCACGGTCGCCAGCGGGTTGGCCGACGCGCACGGGTCCGGCGTCACGCTGGGCGATGGTGACGCACACCCCTGCCCGGTGCCCACCAGCGGGCCCCACGAGTGGCCGTACGGGTTGAACAGGCCGTTGTAGAAGTAGGCGGTCCTGGTGTTCTTGGGCCCGCCCGCCACGCCGGGGCCCTTCGCGGCCCGCTTCATCCATGCGCGGTCGGCAGCCAGCCAGGTGGCGTTGTCCTTCTCGAACCCGGCGCTCAGCAGCACCGCCTCACCGCATCGGAGGTCCTGGGGCAGCGTCACCTTGGGTGTGGTGCCGGCCAGGAACAGGTCGTTCACGGTCTGCTGGGCGCCCGTCCCGGGGAGCAGACCCGTCCACGGATCCACGGCCGCCGTGTCCAGCCCGTTCGACCTGGTGAACCCGTGGATCGCCCAGCCCTTGGTCGCCTCCTCCAGGAAGCCCTGCCAGACGAAGGTCGTCACCTCGATGGAGAAGAGGGGATCCTGCGCGGTGCTCACCAGCGAGTTGTCGGAGTTGCCGTTCCAGGCGCCCACGGCCAGGGCGTATTCGCCGCTGGTCCGCCCGGCCGTGGTCGGTGCCCCGATGTAGCCGTAGGCATTGAGGTCCCGGGCGTCGTTGTTGGTGCCGGTCTTGAGCGTGGCCGGTCGCCGCTTGCTGCCATCCATGAGCGCGAACTTGCCCCAGAACGGGTTCACCTTCGGGTTGGTGTTGCCGGCCAGGATGTCCGTGAGCAGGCTCGCGGTGTCGGCGCCCAACGCCTGCGCTGGGGCAGGCCGCGTGCTCGGGCCCAGCAGCTCGGCGCCGTTGCTCCCGGTCACGGTCATGATCGTCGTGCGGTCCACGAGCTGGCCGCCGTTGGCCAGCACGCCGTATGCGCGCACCAGGTCGACGGGGTGGACCTCCGCGACGCCCAGCGCGAACGATAGGCCCGCGTTCACCTGGCCGTTCAGGAACTGGACGCCCATCGTCTCCGCGCGGGACTGGACCCGGTCGTTGCCGATGACGGACAGGGCCTTGACCGCCGGGATGTTGAGCGAGAACCGCAGGGCATCCTCGACGCGGACGGGGCCGCGCTCCATGTTGTCGGCGTCGGTCGGCGTGTAGCCGCCGCCGAAGTTCGTCACGACGTCCATGAACATCGAGGCGGCCGTGATGGCCCGGTCCTCGATGCCGGTGGCGTAGACGATGGGCTTGAACGTCGAGCCCGGCTGGCGCCACCCGTCCGCCAGGACGTCGAAGCGGGGCTGGAACTCCTTGGTCGCCTTGGTCGCGTACGGGTCGGCGGAGCCGACGTACGCCACCAGCTCGCCCGTCTGGTAGTCCAGCGCAACCAGCGCGCCGTTGTACAGATGCTTGTTGCGCAGGTTCTCGATCCACGATCCGTACGGGACGCCGATCCGTTTTGCGGCGGCCCTCGGGTTCTTGTCGTGCGGGACGGTGGTCGCGGCCTTGACCCACTTCTCGGCGATGCCCTGGAGGCGCATGTCGAGGGTCGTCGTGATCCGCAGGCCGCCCCGCTCCAGCATCGGACAGGTCTCGGCCCCGGCGCCGCACAGGCGCGTCGTCAGCTCCCGGCGCACCTGCCACACGAACTGCGGAGCCTTCCACTGGATGGGCAGCTGCGGTGCCAGCACGACCGGCTCCGCCTTGGCCGCCTCGAAGTCCGCGGCGGTGTAGGTGTCGCCGGTGAGCGGCGTGCGGCCCTTGGACATCAGGTCCAGGACCTGGTTGCGGCGCTGGACGATCGGGGCGTCGGCCGGGACCACCAGCTGTGTCTTCGTGCACGTGTCCAGGGAGGCGGCCGGATCGACGCACTCCTCGACGGCGTTCTGGACCAGGTCGTAGGAGGACGGGGCCTTGGGGAGCGACGCCAGGATCGCCGCCTGGGCAAGGGTGATGTCCTTCAGCGGGACGCCGAAGTAGCTCATCGCGGCCGCCGCCACGCCGTACGACTCGTTGCCGTAGTAGTTCTGGTTGAGGTAGGCGGCCATGATCCGCTGCTTGCCCGCCTCGCCCGGGTAGGCCTGCGTGACCCGGATCGACTGGATGATCTCCTTGAGCTTCCTCGACACGGAGCGCTCCGTCTGGGCGACCGCGTTGGCCGATGTGTCGGTCGTGAGCAGGCGCTGGCGCACCAGCTGCTGGGTGATCGTGGAGGCACCGCGGGCGTTGCCGCGAATCGCGTCCAGCCCGGCGGCGATGATGCCCACGGGGTCGAAGCCGGAGTTCTCCCAGAAGGTCCGGTCCTCGACCGCGGTGGTGGCATCCACGAGGACCGGTGGGATCTGGTCGAAGGTGACGACCTCGCGGTTGAACTCGCCGAACCGGGCGAGCTCGGTGGTCCCGGTCCGGTCGTACACGATCGACTGCTGGGGCATCTCGATCTGCTCGAGGGTCAGCGGGCTCGGGAGGTTCTGTGTCAGGCCGGCGAAGGCCACCACGCTGGCACCGGCACCGGCGAGCCCGAGCAGGGTGAGGGCACCGAACAGGAACAGGCCCATGGTGGCGGGCGGGCCGATGCCCTTGCGGGGCTGGCGGCGGGTGGTGCGCGGAGCGGTGCGCGGAGCGGCGTCGGGCGGCCGGAACGGGCTGGTCATCCCCCGAAGTCTGCCCGTCGCGGCCGGATCGTGCTGGCGGGCGGTATTCGCCCCGCTGGCGACGCGGGGTTGGGGGACCGGTCGAGGCCGCTCAGCCCTTCTGGAGCGAATCCCGGATCTCGGTCAGCAGCTGGACCTCGTCCGACGGCCCGACGGGCGCGGCCGGCTCCTCCCGGATGACCAGCTTGCCGATCCAGAACACCACGAGCGCAACGACGAAGAACTGGATGAGCGTCAGGAGGAAGGCGCCGTAACGGATCGCCACCTCGGTCGCGGGGTCGCCTGTGTCGTTGAGCACGATCTTGAACTGCGAGAAGTCGATGCCGCCCAGGAGGTAGGCGATGGGCGGCATGATGATGTCCTTGACCAGCGAGTTCACCACGGCGCCCAGGGCCATGCCGATGATGATGCCGATGGCCAGCGCGAGCGCGTTGGACTTGGTCAGGAATGTCTTGAACTCGCCGAACATGGCTGCCTGCCTCCCTGCGGTGCCGTATCCAGACGGCGCTGATGCGCGAACGATAGCGCCGCGGCCAACCCGTGGCAGCGTCCCTCCGGTCGTCCGATCGGGTCGTTCCGCCTACAGGCCGAACTGCTCCAGCGCCTGCGCCGCCAGCCGGCCGCCGATCGCCAGCGAGCTCGTGGCGGCAGGGGACGGCGCGTTCCGGACGTGGATCAGCCGGCCGCTCCCCGCGAGGTCGAAGTCGTCCACCAGCGAGCCGTCGCGGCCCAGGCCCTGGGCCCGCACCCCCGATGGCCCGAACCGCAGCTGGTCCGGGCGGAGGGATGGCAGGAACCGCTGGACCTCGCGGGTGAAGGCGCCACGGCTGGCGTCCCGCCACATCTCGGACAGGCCCATCCGCCAGAAGCTGCGCGCCAGCCGGCGGAATCCCGGGTTGGCCAGGGCCTCGCCCAGGTCCCTGGGCGAGACGTCGCGCCGCCGGTAGCCGGCCCGCTTGAACGCCAGCACCGCGTTCGGGCCGGCCCACACCTCGCCGTCGATCCGGCGCGTGAGGTGGACGCCGAGGAACGGGAAGCGCGGATCCGGGACGGGGTAGACGAGGCCGTTGACGAGGGCCGCGGCGTCCGGGCGGAGCGTGTAGTAGTCGCCGCGGAACGGGACGATCCGGGGCGAGTCCGGCGTGGCGTCGCCGGTCATCGCCGCCACCCGGTCGGACCAGAGGCCGGCACAGGCGATGACGTTCGAGGCCAGGATCGGGCCGCGGGACGTGGCCATGACGAGGCCGTCGAGGCGGCGCTCGATGGCGGTGACGGGCCGTGACAGCTCGATGGCACCGCCCCGCGCTGCCACGTCCTGCGCGTAGGCCCGCGTGACGCGGGCGAAGTCCGTGATCCCGGTCCGGGGGCTCCAGAGCGCCCGGATCCCGGCGACGTGGGGCTCGATCTCGCCGATCCGCTCCGGCCCGACCTCCTCGAGGCCGTCCACTCCGTTCGCCTCGCCGCGCGTCCGGAGGGCGGCCAGGCGCGGCAACTCCGTCTCGTCGAGGGCCACCACCAGCTTGCCGGGGAACGCGATCGGGATCCCGTGCGCCTCGCAGTAGCGCTCCAGGAGCCCCTTGCCCTCCCGGCAGAGCAGCGCCTTCTGGGAGCCCGGCGCGTAGTACAGGCCGGCGTGGACGACTCCCGAGTTGTGGCCCGACTGGTGGGCGGCGACGCGGTCCTCGCCCTCGAGCACGGCGAGACGCAGGCCCGGTCGCGCCTCGAGGAGCCGGAGCGCCGTCGCGAGGCCGACGATGCCGGCACCGATGATCGCCACGTCCACGCGGTCCGGCGCGGCGGGGGAGGGGATCGGCGCAGCGTCGACGGGGGCCATGGGGCGACTCTAGCAACCCCGGCGGGCAGAGGAGGCATGACGGCGCCCCAGCGAGTGGCTTTCGCACTGCCATCCTGACTCAGCCCGGGGTCACCCGGCGGGTCGACGAGCGTGCCTGAGCCCTCGAGGTGGCGATTCGACCTGCCAGCCACGCTGCGAGGTGGCCCATCTGACCCCAGGCGGAGTCAGGGCCCTCCCCCGGACACACGATCCGCCAACGGGAGCCCTGCAGCCCGGCGGCCCGCCGAGCGGGCCTACGCTCGGGCCAGCGCCTGGAGCAGCCGATCCACGAACGCGGCCTGCGCGGGATTGAGCCGGCGGCGAGCCTCCGCGGGGCGTGCCCAGAGCACGCGGTCGATCTCCGGCACACGGATCAGGCGGCCGGAGTGCGGCGGCCACTCGACCTCGATCTGCATGCTCCGGAGCGTCGCCGGGTCGAGATCCCCCTCGACGGCGTACCCGCGCACGACCTTGCCGGACCGCATCCGGACCTCGCCGAGGTCCATGACCTCCCGGCCCGGCGCCTCGTGCCCTGTCTCCTCGTGGAACTCACGGCGGGCCGTCTCGAGAAGGTCCGTCTCGTGGTCCATCGTGGCGCCCTTCGGGAGGGACCAGGCGCCAACGTCGCGGCGCGACCAGACCGGCCCACCGGGGTGGGCGATCAGGACCTCGATCCCGTCATCGGCTCGACGGAACAGCAGGAGACCGGCGGACAGCTTGGACATCGTCGATCCGGGGCATGCGGCGCACACGAAAGCGCCCAAAGGAACCGTACCGTACCTCCACGCCCACGCCACTGCCGAGCAAGCTCGGCCTTGTCGCAGCGGCCCCGGTCTCCAACCACCTCGTCAGCCTTGCGGCCATCGTGGCGGCGGCTCGGGGACCCGGTCCGGCGATCACTCACCGGTCCGGCGTCTGTACCACCGGCCCCTTCGGGCAAGACGAACCATAGCGGCGCGCGACGGGGGGCGACAACGGACTTGTCCACGAGATTCGGGCCATGCGGCGGGAAGTTGTCCACGATTTGTCGACAACGTGGACAACCTGTGGAGAACGGCGGGCCAGCCGGAGAGCGCCGGGTGAGCCGGCGAGCGCCGGATGAGCCGGAGAATGCCGATCCGGCCGGCGAATGCCGGTTCGGCCACCGACGCTCGACCGGGAAGCGCCGGTTCAGCCCTCGTCGGAAACGACACCACGGGCCGAGCCCGCGGGCGCAACCTCGTGGTGCCGGAGGCAGCGGGCCTCGTAGGTCTCGATTCTGGGAGCGTCGAACCCGCCGATGACGATGAGCGGATCGTCGATCGCGGCCGGCCGGCCGCCCACCAGGCGCTGCGTGCGGGTCGCCGTCTCCCCGCAGACCACGCAGATCGCGCTCAGCATGGTGATCTCGTCCGAGAGCGCCAGTAGCTCCGGCATGGCCCCGAACGGACGCCCGGCGAAGTCCGTGTTCAGGCCGCTGGCGATGACGTGGCGGCCGCTCTGCCGAAGCGTCTCGACCACGCGGACGAGGCTCTCGTCGAAGAACTGGGCCTCCTCGATGCCCACCAGGTCGACGTCGCGCTCTCGCGCGAGCGACAGGATCTCCACGGGGTTCGCGCGCGACACGAGCACCGACGGATAGCGCGCCTTGCTCCGGCTCTCCGCGTACTCGGCGGGCGTGCGGTCATCGACATCCGGGCGGACGAGCAGGATCCGCCGCTTCGCGATCTCGGCGCGGCGGAGGAGACGGAGCAGCTCGTCGGTCTTGCCCGACGACATGCACCCGGCGATGACGTGGAGCCAGGGATCGGCACGGAACAGCACGCCCCGATCGTACCGGCTGGAAGGCGCTCCGCGCAGCGCGGCACGGACGCCCCACCCAGCACGGCACGGACGCCCGCTGGAGAATGGTACGGGCACCGGTCCCGCGCAGCGCTGCGTAGGCTCCGTGACCCGGCCATCGTCCGGGACCGCTAGCCTTGCCTCGATGAGCGTGATCCTGGCCGAGGGCCTCACGAAGCACTTCAGGGCGCGTTCCGTGCCCGGCCGTCGCGGCCCTGCGGCCGTCCGCGCCCTTGACGGCGTCTCCCTCGAGGTCCGCGAGGGAGAGATCTTCGGCTTCCTCGGTCCCAACGGAGCCGGCAAGAGCACCTTCATCCGCCTGCTCCTCGGCTTCCTGCACCCGACCGCCGGCACGGCCGCCGTCCTCGGCCTGGACTCGGAGCGGGAGTCGGTCGCCATTCGCACCCGCACCGGGTATCTGCCCGGTGGCATCGCCCTCTACGACGGGCTCACCGGGGAGCGGCACCTCGACTACCTCGCGGAGCTGTCCGGACGCCCGCCCGTGCGCCGCGCAGAGCTGTGCGACCGCCTCGAGCTGACGCCGCGGACGCTCGCACGGCCGATCCGTGACTACTCACGCGGTATGCGCCAGAAGATCGGTATTGTCCAGGCGCTCCAGCACGACCCCGAGCTCGCGATCCTGGATGAGCCCAGCGAGGGCCTCGACCCGCTGATGCAGCGGGCCTTCTACTCGATCCTGGACGAGGTGCGGGCCTCGGGACGCGCGGTGTTCTTATCCTCGCACGTGCTGTCGGAGGTCGAACGCGTCTGCGACCGCGTGGCGATCGTGCGGGCGGGCCGCCTGGTGGCGCTCGAAGACGTGGCGGCCCTCGTCGCCCGCCGGCGGCGGGGCGTGACGGCCCGGTTGGCAGGCCCCGCTCCGGACCTTGCGGGCGTGGCGGGGGTCAGCGAGGTTGCCATCGAGGGGGACGTCCTGACCTGCGCCCTGTCCGGCGATCCGGGCCCGTTCCTGGAGGCGCTCCGGGGCGTGGCGCTGGCGGATCTCGTGATCGAGCCCGCGCGGCTCGAGGACGTCTTCCTGGAGCTCTACGCGGGGGAGGCCGCCGAAGAGGCGGCGCACGAAGCCGCGGACGTGCGGCGATGATCAGCGTGCCGCTCCTGCGCCACACCTGGAGGACGCACCGGGTCCGCCTCGCGATCATCGCGCTCTCGCTGGGCGCCTGGGGGTTCCTGATGCCGGTCATCTACGCGACCTTCGGTCACGAGATGGAGGCGCTCCTCAACTCCGGGATCATCCCGGACGCCTTCCTGCGCCTCATGGGCGCCGACCCGTTCAGCATCAACGGGTCCGTGGCGCTGGGCGCCGTCCACCCGATCGCCATCGCCCTCGAGGTCGTCTACCCGGTGGGCTTCGCGGCGGCGGCCATCGCGGGGGAGCGGCAGCGCGGGACGCTCGAGGTGCTCCTGTCGCGGCCGTTGTCCCGGCGCACGCTGTACGTGACGCTGCTCCTGGCGGTGATCGGCGCGGCGATCGTGACGACGACGGCGACGACCATTGGGACGGTCGCCGGCGCCGTCCTGTACCACGTCGCCGGAGGGCTCGACGCGGGGGAGATGGTGCTCCTGGGTCTCAACACGGTGCTGCTCCTGGCGGCCCTGGGCGGGATCTCGCTGGCGGCGTCGGCATCCTTCGACCGGCTGACGCCGGCAATCGGGATCGCGCTGGCGGTCACGCTCGTGGGATACGTGCTGGAGATCCTGGGCACGCTCTGGCCGGACGCCGCCTTCCTGCAGCCGTACTCGCTGTTCCACTACCTGCACCCGCTGGAGATCCTGGGCGGCAAGGCGTCAGCGGGGGACTTCCTCGTGCTCGCAGGCGTGCTGGTGGCGAGCACGGCCTACGGGCTCTGGCGGTTCCCGCGCCGGGACCTGGCCGCGCCGACCTGAGCTCCGTGGAGGCCAACCGGATGGCGAACAGGGCTGCGCCCGGGGAACGCCTCGGACACCGCTCGTCACGGAGCCGGACCGCGGTAGAGTCGGGGCGATGACGAACCCCGACCCGATCCGCATCGGCCTCAACCTCCCGACCTGGCCGCAGATGGATGGTGGCTATGCGACGTGGCCGGAAATGCGGGCGCTCGCCCGCGACATGGAAGCGCTCGGCGTCGACACGCTCTGGGTGCCGGACCACCTCCAGCGGAGCCTGCCGGGTCGTCCGCTGATCGGCTTCTGGGAGTGCTGGACGATCCTCACGGCGGCCGCCGAGGCGACGTCGCGGATCGAGATCGGCCCGTTCGTCGCCTGCACCGGGTTCCGCAACCCGGCGCTCCTCGCCAAGATGGCGGACACCCTCGACGAGGTGAGCGGCGGGCGAGTCGTGCTGGGCCTCGGCAGCGGCGTGCCTGCCCGTGACGACTCCTGGCGCGCGTTCGGGTTCCCCGCGGAGCGGCACGTGGGCCGGTACGCGGAGTCGGTCGAGGTCACGGCCCGCATGCTGCGCGGACCCGCGCTCTCCTTCGAGGGCGCGCATGTCCGGACCGACGGAGCGGTGATCGCACCGCGCGGCCCGCGCCCGAACGGACTGCCGGTCTGGGTCGCCGCGCTCGGCGACCGGACCGCGGAGGTAGCGGCGCGCTGGGGTGATGCCGCCAACGTCAACACCGCCCTGTGCGCGACGGCTGACGTGACAGCCATCCGGGCGACGATGGCGCGCGCCTGCGATGCCGTCGGGCGCGATCCGGCCACGCTCGCGATCACCGGCTGGAGCCGGCTGTCGCTGGCCGGTGACAGCACGGCCGTCCGGCGCGAGGGGTGCCTGGCCGGGAGCCCGGCCGAGATAGGGGCGCAGGTCCGCGCCTTCCGGGACGCCGGCCTCTCGCACCTCACCTTCTTCGTGGGGGCAGCGGGCGACCCGAGCCCGCTCCCGGCGCTGACGGCCGAGACGCTGGGGCGGTTTGCGCCCGTGCTGGAGGCGATCCGCGCCGGCTGACCGGCGGTGGCGGGCCGGCTGATCCGCGGTGATCGGCTGTGCTGGTCCGACTGCGCCGGCCGCCCCAGGTTGCGCTCCGGGGCCTCTGCGCGCCGCCGCGTCGACGTATCCTGCACCGGGCCGGTGCTTCGTGCGATCAGGACCGGCCTGTTCACCAGGGAGAGGGCTGATGCCGGGCTTCACGCCGTTCACGGACAACTACACGGACCCGTAGGACGAGAGCGGCTACCAGTTCGAGTTCCGCTGCGACATCTGCGGTTCCGGATACAAGAGCGAGTTCATCCGCTCGACTCTCGGCACGGCAGGCTCGCTCCTGGATGGCGCGAGCAGCCTGATCGGAGGCGTGTTCGGCAGGGCGTCCAACCTCGCGGACCGGGCGAAGGACATAACCGACCGCGGCGCCCGCGATGAAGCCCTCAAGAAGGCCGCCAACGAGATCATGCCGCTGTTCACGCGCTGCGCGCGGTGCAACAAGTGGGCCGATGAGACCTGCTTCAACGCCGCGCCCGCGGCCTGTGCGTCTCCTGCGCGCCGAACCTGGCGGCGGAAATGGAGGCCGAGCGGGCCAGCGTCGAGCTCAGCCAGATGCGCCAGACGATGGCAGGAGAGACGGTCTTCTCCGGTGACACGAGCGCGCGGGCGACGGTCTGCAAGACCTGCGGCAAGCCGGTGGGCAGCGAGAAGTTGGCGGCACTCAGGAGAGCGATCCCGGCGCCCCGGGATGGGATTGCCCCGCAACCGATCCCGCCGGGCGCCCGTGCTCACTGGAGAGCGGACACGCGGGCAACCACCTCGCGCCCTAGCTCCCCTCGATAACGGCCCGGGCCTACGTCGCGCTCTGGACGGCGCCTAGAACATACCCCGCGGCTCTCCCACGGGTCAGAACAAGTGCGGCCAGTGCGGCGCGGATCTCGCGCCCGGCACGCGCTTCTGTGGGAACTGCGGCGCGAAGGCCGGGTAGCTGCCGGGGCGGGAGGCACGGCCGGACCCGGGTGGCGTCTGGCCGGGTGTGGCCGCCTGCTCCACGAGACCGGGCTGGGCCCTGGTCCGGGAGGCCTCCAGGGGTCGATCTCCGCGCTTTCGTTGACCCTCGCGCCACGACGCCGCGCCGATGGGTCGTTCTGGGGCGCCGAGGCCGGGTTTCGTGGCGCCAGAAGCAACGGCAGGTCGCGAGGCGCGGCCCTGGATCAGGCGACCGGCGTCCCGCAATCTCGGCAGAACCGGGCGCCGGGCGCCAGCGGGCTGCCGCACGCCGAGCACGTCCCGGGCGATGCCGCGGGTGGAGCCGATGCCGCGAGTGGCGGTGCGGGCTGCGCGGGTGGCGGTGCGGAGCCGTCCGGCATCGCGCTGGCGCTCTACCTGGGCGTGGCAACCATGGCGGTCGCGAACGCGCTCCTCACGCGCGGCATCCACGGCCTCAGGCCGGGACCCGTGGCCACCCTGATGCTGACGGATCCCGTCGTGGCGACGATCCTGGGCGTTGTCGTGCTGGGCGAGGCCCTCACCCCGGTCGCCGCCGTCGGCGTGCTGATGGTCCTCGGCGGCCTGGTGCTGCAGGGTCTCGTCATCGCCCGCGAGGAGCCCGACCTCGAGGAGCCCGCGCCGGTCCTGTAGGCCCCCGGCCTCGCCCGCGAGGAGCCCCCAGCGCCGGGATGAGGAGCGAGACGGTTGTCCCGACGCCCTCCTCGCTCACGATGTGGACGGCGCCCGCGGCCTCCCGGACAGTGCCGTACACGCTCGGCAGCCCGATCCCGGTGCCGTGGGCCTTGGTGGTGAAGAACGGCTCCATCGCCCGCTCGCGGACGCCCGCGCTCATCCCGGGTCCGGTATCCGCGACGCGGATCCGGACGTACTCGCCGGCAGGGACGCCCAGTCCGCTGTCCGCCGTGAGCCGTTCGGTTCCGACCGAGATCGTGATCGAGCCCGGGATGTCGGCCATGGCGTCCCGGGCGTTGATGACGAGGTTGAGGACTGCCTGCTCGAGGGCACGCCGCGCGATCCGGACCGTTCCACTGGGCGGGATGTCCAGGGTGAGCAGGCACGGCGTCGCCACGCCGCGCAGGGTCGGCGCCATCTCGTCGAGCACCTCGGCCGGGTCGACCTGGGACGGCTTTGCCTCGGTCGTCACGCGCCCGACGGAGAGCAGCTGCCTCGTTAGCTCCTGCCCGCGCTCGACGGCGTCGCCGATCGCCTTGACGTCGGCGGATCGTGGATCCTCGGCGGGGATGGATTCCCTGAGGAACCCCTGGAAGATGCGGATGCCCATCAGCACGTTGCCGAAGTCACGGGCCGCCACGGCCGCGACGCGACTGACGGCCTCCAGG
>DATCGK010000237.1:0-4542 GCA_036508975.1 Candidatus Limnocylindrales bacterium | reverse complement strand
GTCCAGGAGCGCGTGTTCGGGTCGTACAGCTGGGGTGGAGTGCCGCCGAGGAGCACCCGTCCGTCGGGCAGCAGCGCCGTCGGGCCGCCGTATGGCGGGCCGTAGCCGCCGTCGGGCGAGACCACCATGCTCCGCGCGTAGGTCCACGTCCCGCTGCCCGGGTCGTACAGCTCAGCCGAGGTGAGCAGCGAACTGCCCATTCCCGCGTTGCGGGGGTCGAAGATGCCGCCCGCGACGAGCACTCTGCCATCGGACAGCAGCGTGGCCGTGTGTTGGGCGCGGATCGTCCCCATGCTCCCCGTGGCAGTCCAGGTCCCGGTAGACGGGTCATACAGCTCGGCGGAGGCCACAGGACTCCTGGGCTGGCCGCCTGCCACGAGCACCGTGCCATCGGGGAGCAACGTGGCCGTGTGGCCGGAGCGTGGGGTCAGCATGCTCCCGGTGGCCGTCCAGGTCCCCGTACCCGGGTCGTACAGCTCGGCGGAGGCCAGGAGATCGAAGCCGTTCATGCCGCCGGCCACCAGCACCTTGCCGTCGCGCAGCAGCGTGGCCGTGAAGTGGTTGTAGCCGAAGCCCGTGCCCGCATGGGAGACCATGCTCCCGGTGACGGTCCAGGTCTCGGTGCCCGGGTCGTACAGCTCGGCGGAGGCCAAGGCCGTGTTGCCATTCATGCCACCCATGGCCAGCACCTTGCCGTCGGGCAGCAGCAAGGCCGCGAACCCGGACCGCGGCGTGATCATGCTCCCGGTGGGGCCCCACGAGGGCGCCCTGGCCGGGATGACGACCGCCGCCGCAGTCGGCGCCGGCGATGGAGTGGCCGAGTCGGGCGCCGCTGTCGGGACGGCTGTCGGGCTCGTGACCGCGGCGGGGATCGTTGGCGCCGGCACCGGCGGCACCAGCGAGGGCAGCCTGACCACGCCCGAGCCCGCCGCCATGGCACCACCGACGAGCAGCAGGGCCCCGGCCGCCAGGAGCGTGAGGCCGCGGCCGCGGCCGAACCATCGGGCCGGGAACGACGTGGCCCAGCCGGGTCGCTGGCGCATGGTCCGGGCGCGCTCGATGACCGCGGCGTGGAGGCCGGCGGGCCCAGTCGCGGGTGCCTCGGCCTGGAGCCATCGCTCGAGCTCACGATCGAACGTTCCGTTCGGGTTCATCGGGCCACCTCCACGGCGCCCAGCGCGGGTCGCTCGTCGGCTTCGAGGGCCGCCCGCATCGCCTGCGTGGCCCTGCTGAGGCGGGACTGCATCGTGCCGAGCGGGATCGCCAGCACCTCGGCGGACTCGGCCAGCGAGAGGCCGAGGTAGTGGTGGAGGACGATCACGGCCCGCTGCTCGGGTGACAGGCGCCGGAAGCCGCGGTCGAGCTGGTCGCGGACGGCCAGCCCGCGCTGCGCGTCGGGCGTCATCGGCTCGGCGGTCGAGTCGAGCGTGATCTCGACGACCTCCCGCTCCCGGCGGTGTCTTGCGGCCCGGTAGCAGGCACGGACCAAGAGGCGATGGAGCCACGCGTCGAACCGGTCAGGGTCCCGCAGGCCGCGCAGGTCAAGCCAGGCCTGGAGGAGGGCGTCCTGGACGGCATCGGCGGCCTGCTCGTCGTGGCGCAGGATCAGGCGCGCCACCGCGTAGAGGCGGCTTGTCCGGCCGGCCGTCAGCGCGGAGAAGGCATCCAGATCGCCTCCCTGCGCCCGAACCACGAGGTCTCGCTGCATCGGTCGACCTTCGGCGTGGCGGCCGTCCGACCACTCTGTCATGTCTGGGGACCGCGGAGGCCGGATTGTTCCATCTTCGCGCGGCGAAGGGAAGAGATCGGGGACGAGACGACGCCGTTCCCAAGCCGCAACGCTCCGGCGGCCGCATGACACCTACTTCCTCGCCTGCGCCGTCGCGGCCCGACGCGACAGGTAGAGGGCGCCCCGCCGAGCCGAAACAGCAACGGCGAGATTGACAATCGAGTCCACTTATGGCTATATCTGGCCATGACCCACGTCAAGATCGCCGAGCTCAAGAACCGTCTGTCCGAGCATCTTCGCGCGGTCGAGAACGGCGCCGAGGTGGTCGTCATGGACAGGAACCGCCCGATCGCGCGGATCGTGCCCATGCCTCAGCCCGGTCGGCGAATCCGGCTGACCCCGCCGAAGCTTGATTTTGCGGACATCCGCGATCGGCGCCGCGCGCGCGCAGCCTGGAAGGTCCCGTCGACGGAGCTCCTGCTGGAAGAGCGACGGGAACGTTGAACGTCTACGTCGACTCCTCGGTCCTCCTCCGCATCGTCCTCGGTGAACCCGATCGACTTCGGATCTGGCCCACGATCACCAACGCGGTCTCCAGCGAACTGATCCGGCTGGAATGCCTGCGCACAATCGATCGCGCCCGGATTCGACTCGGCATCGAGGACGCGCGCATCGCGCAGTACCGGGCGGACGTGCTGGAGGCCGTGGACGCGTTCATGCTGGTTGCGCTGGATTCGATCGTGCTCGAGCGGGCCTCGGAGCCCTTCCCGACGGCCCTTGGCTCCCTGGACGCCATCCACCTTGCCAGCGCGCTGCTGGCCCGTGACAACCTCGGCGACCTTGCCTTTGCGACTCACGACGATGAGCTCGGCATCGCCGCGCGGGCGACCGGCTTCCAGGTCCACGGGGTGTCTCGCGCGATCCAGCGCTGAGCCCGGCTGGATCGCGACGGCGGTACCAGGCGTCTGCCGTTTGCCCCTCGCATACTCGATCGTCAGCTACCGGGCGAAACCGTCCGGAGGCCGGCAAGCCGGGCAGCAGCAGCCTGGCGCTCGTCGTAGGTCACGAAGCCGTCGAGGGGCCCGAGGTCCACTGCCGAGGCGACGTGGATCGCATCCAGCGCACGAAGCGCGGGCTCCGCGAGGGCTCCCGCCGCCAGGAGCAGGGCGCGATCGAGCGGGAGCAGGGCAACCCCATCGAGGGTCTCGCCGGCTCGGTCCATGAGGACGTCCAGGGCCAGTCGCGCGTCATCGGCCGCGGCGCGCCTGATGGCCCGCGACACCTCGGTCAGCACGAGCTCGCTCGAGACGATGTCGGAATCGGCCAGGAAGGCCCGCAGCGCGTCGCTCTCGGGCTCGTCCCTCACCAGCTTGACGAGGGCCGAT
This sequence comes from Candidatus Limnocylindrales bacterium, assembly GCA_036508975.1. Lineage (GTDB taxonomy): Bacteria > Chloroflexota > Limnocylindria > Limnocylindrales > CSP1-4 > CAIXZV01. Next base: position 1,428 of record DATCGK010000237.1, on the reverse strand, counting down.
GCGTCCACGTAGAAGAGCGCCACGGCTCAGCGCTCGCCCCGGATCTCGTCGAGGGCGCGGCTCAGCGCATGCGAATCGCCGTCCATCCGCAGCGGCGGCGGCAGCCCGCGTCGCGTCGGTCGCGCGACACGCCCCTCGGCGATCAGGCGGTCGAGCGCTTCGCCGATGCTAGGGGCCGGGCCAAGTTCCGCGACAGGCCTGTTCCGGTCCGTCACCAGCAACCGCTCACCGTTCTCGACGCGACGCAGGTAGAGGCTCAGGTTCTGACGCAGCTCGGCGATACCGACGGTGTTGTTCATGTACATGAAGGTAGCACATCACGCGGCTCCTATCCCTCGCCCGGCATTCGGAGCCCGCCGCGCCGTAGGATGGCATCGATGCCGGAGCTCGCCTACCCCACGCCCCCGACCGCCGACCAGATCGACGACTACCACGGCACCCCGATCGCCGATCCTTACCGGCCGCTCGAGGACGCCGACGCGCCGGCGTCCCGGGCGTGGATCGCGGCCCAGAACGAGCTCACCGCGCGCGTCCTCGGCGGACTTCCCACACGGCAGGTAATCCGAGACCGGCTGGCGGAGCTGTGGAACTACCCGCGCACGGGCGCCCCGTGGCGCCGCGGTGATCGCTGGTTCCAGCTCCGTAACACCGGCCTCCAGGACCAGGACGTCCTCTGGACGGCCGACGGGCCCGAGGCACAGGGCACCGTGCTCCTCGACCCGAACCGGCTGAGCGCGCAGGGCACCACGGCCCTCTCCGACCTCGCGGTGTCCGAGAGCGGTGAGCTCGTCGCCTGCGCCATGAGCGAGGCCGGCTCCGACTGGCACACCTGGACCGTGCGACGTGTCGGGACCGGGGAGGAGCTGCCCGACCGGATCGCGTGGTGCAAATTCTCCTCGGCCGCCTGGACCCACGACGACGCGGGCTTCTTCTACGGCCGCTTCCCCGAGCCGCCGGCTGACGCCGCCTACGACGCCCCAAACCGGGACATGGAGCTGCGCTACCACCGCCTCGGCACCGATCCGGTTGCAGACCGCCTCGTCTTCTCGACCCCGGATCATCCCGAGTGGGGCTTCGAGCCCACCGTGTCCGACGACGGCCGGCTCCTGGTGCTCAGCGTCTGGCGCGGGACGGACCCCGAGAACCGGATCTACGTCGCCGACCTCGCGGGTGGCGTCGAGGTGGCCGTCGTGCGGCCGCTCCTCGATGCGGCGGACGCGCGCTACGAGCCGATCGCGACGATCGACGGGACGCTCTACCTGCTCACCGACCGCGACGCCCCGCTCGGCCGCGTCATCGCGGTCGACGTGAACGATCCGGGGCATGCCCGCGAGATCATCCCCGAGGGCGATGATGCACTCGAGCGGGTGCGCCTGGTCGGGAACCGGCTGGCGGCCGTCCACCTCCACCACGCCTGCCACCGGCTCG
>DATCGK010000236.1:0-3427 GCA_036508975.1 Candidatus Limnocylindrales bacterium | reverse complement strand
GGCCCCGACGGCATGGCCCATGCCCACGCCGACAACCGCACCGCCTGCCACGTCCCGCCCATCGCCGAGCCGTACGCCTGGCCGACGCTCTCCCGGTGCCCGGCGTGCCTCCGCGCCGTGGATACGTCGCCGAAATGTTGCCACGCCTGCGACCGGCTCTCTGTAGCCCTGACCGCCGATGCCGCGGCCCGGGCCGAAGTGCGCGAGGCCGCCGCGGACGTCGACCGCTGGCACCATCTGGAAGGAAAGGTGACCCCGTGACCTCGCCCATGCTCACCTGTCACGCCTGCAGGCTCCCCCTCGACCCCGGCCAGGCGTTGCGCGTCACGCCCGTGAGCGGCTACCCACCGCCCGCGCCGTTCGTCGTGCACCGGGTACAGCTCGTGCCAGGCTGCATCCGGGCCGCCGGCCGTGTCACGGACGCGACGATCGCGCTGTACAGCCGCGAGGCGGCCGATGCGTTCGACCGGGAGGCCGGTGTCGGCGTTCGCGACGTCAACGTCCGCGCGAAGCGCGAGGCCGCTGAAATCGAGCTCGCGTTCGTCGCGAACCTCGCTGCGCGGTCGCCAGCCGCTATGAACGAGAAGAGGAGGACGCCTAGGACGTGAGTGGAGGCGCACGAATGGAGGCGCTGGCGGAACGCCGCTGGCGCCATGACCTCAGGAAGCAGGAGAAATCCGAAGTGAACGTAGGCAAACTCACCCATGTCCAGTCCGCGAAGCCTTGGGCGGCACCGCACTTCGACCAGCCGATGCTCGTCAAGGCCCGCGACCTGAAGCCGCTCGGCGAGATCCGCGGCTACCTCTGGTACACGCTCGCGCGGTTCGATGGCGAGCTCTGCGCGCGACCCCAGCGGCTGACCGACCACGACGTCATCCCGAACGCGATCGTCGCCCAGCATGACGAGAAGGGCGCCGAGCGGTCGTACTCCGTCCTGGACGCATTCGCGCCGGGATCGTTCGCGAAGTACGCCGCCGAGCCCGCGCGCCGGTTCGGTCCGCCCACGCCGGCGCCGCTCCGGCTCGTGGATGCCCTGCCGGCGCTGCACGCGCCCAGGGCGCGGGTCAAGATCCCGCAACGCCTCGGCGGCTCGCTCACCGGCATCGTCGACGATGGTCGCGCCCCGCTCGCCCACGGCCCCAAGGTCCGCCTCTTCGGCGTGGCGGCGATCGTGGCCGATCTTGGCAGGCGCGGCATCGTCGTCGGCCTGGCCACCGACCGCGCCGCGGTCGTCGTGCGGTCACGCACGGACATCTTGGCGCACGACGCGAACCTCGTGCAGTTCGTGCGCGACGCCGTGCCGCTCTTGCTTGGCCACCTTCGGGGCGAGCCGTTGCGGTGCACAGTCGGCACGCACGGCACCGGCACCGACGCAACCGCGGTCACGCTGCTGGTGGGTGGCGCGCCCTGTTGCCAGACGTGCCTCGCGGGCGGTGCCGGATGATCCTGCCCGGCTCCAACCTCGACCGGCTGCAACGGCTCCGGGCCGCGAAGGATGCCGAGCGCAAGCGCGCCGCCCGTCCAGCGATGGAGCGGGCGCTCGATAGGACCCTCTCACTCGCCGCGAGGCGTGCTGCTCTCGATGAGGTGCACGAAGCGGAGCGGTCAAAGGCGCGGCGAAATGGGAAGTGACCACGCACGGACGGGGGTGCATAACGCGTGCATATTCGAGTGCATAGGACGTGGGCGGTCTGCGTTTCTTAGAGCGGCGCACGATCCTAGAGGCCGGTCTCCGCTCTCTCCCTCTCCAAAACGCGACTTCTAGCCGTATGTAGCCGTGTTTATAAGGCCAGACGGGCATTCAGCCGCGAGTTGTTAGGTACGGCCGATTTCGGTCATTCTCGGCCGTCAGTGCATAACCACGCACGGAAGGTGCATAGACCATGGTTACAGCTCGTCTCTGCGACCGTTGCGGGGTCCGCTTCATGGGTCGCGACGCGCGGCAGCGCTACTGCACCGACGCCCACCGCATCGCCGCCGGCCCGGGCCCGGGCTACTACTCTCCCTCCACCGAACGGGGCGCAGCGGCCAACGCCCGCAAGGCGGCTCTTCCGTGCTCCGTCCGTGGCTGCCTCCAGGCCCGCTATTGCGGTCCGGCCGGCGATGCACGGAGCCGATGCCCCGAGCATGAGGCCACCGCGGCCCGTGAGCGGTACGCGGCCAGGCGCCCCAGCTACCAGCCCCGGCCCGCCGGCCGAGGATCGCGTCCCACCGTCTCTTGACCCCCGGCCCGCCGGCTGCTCCTTCCCGGTCGGCGGGCCGGACCCCCTTCCAAGATGGCCCACGCGGCCCTATGGACCACGGAGACGGGCGAATCGGCCCCGAGCCGTGCGTCCGGCCACTCCGGGCGGCAAGATTGACTGGATCGTGCTTCGGTACGCGCCCGACCTTGCGGCTGAGGCCGGCAAGGCCATGGATGAGGGGCAAGACCCCCGTGCAGCTTGATAAGGAAGGCAAGGACCCGTGAAGACCGCAGAGATGGGGTCGACAGAATCTCTGGCGACGACGATCGCGGTGGCGCTCTTGCAGATCGGACAAACGGAGGACGCGGCCCTCGTAATCGGCAACGATGAGCGGGGGACGCCGAGTCGAATAGCCATTGCCACACACGGCGGACTTGCCATCGCGGACGTCGACTGGGAGAGCAAGAGTCACGGCAGATTGCCTGCACCCGAGCTGGAGCTCAGCTACACGCCGTGGCGCGAGGTTCGGACGGTCGTTGGCATAAGCGTGCCGGCCGTAGGCGACCCAACGGTCACTTTGACCGTCAATACGCCGGCAACAGGGGACATCGTCACGAAGTCCCCTCAGGGGCGCTCCGCGCGCCAACCCTTCGACAAGATGCTCTCCCTCGTGCTTGAAAGGTCAACCGGGCGGGGATCGCGGGAGGCGTAGGCTCGCGCGTGGCGACAGACGATGACCGGGAGCGCGCCTGGGCGGCCGTCCACGACGCGATCGCGCAGATGCCCGGCTGGGCCGTCGGACCTTGCACCTACCACGGCGACGGTGCCCTCTGGCACGTCACCGCGATCGACCTCCGCCCCCGCGGGCGCTACGCGAAGCGGGAGGCGATCACCGGGACCGGGGAGACGGAGATCGCGGCCCTTGGCGCCCTGACGGAGCTCCTCGAGGCTCGCCAGCTAAGCGGGCGATAAGAGACCGGCGCCACCATGGTCTGGTACTCGTCCATTCTCAGTTGGAATGGGGGCAGGGCCTCGCCCAAGCGCCGCAGGAAGCCCATCTCGTGGCTTCTCCCAAACGTCGGAACGATCCCCGATGGCGCCCGTGGACTGTTTCCACCCGGTGCATTGGCAGACCCGGCGGACCTACCCGCGGAGCCGACCGCGCCCGAAGTAGCCGAGCACGAATAGCACGATCAGCACGACGACCACGATCGTGACGATTTCCATGGACTTGCCGCCTTTCA
>DATCGK010000235.1:0-2233 GCA_036508975.1 Candidatus Limnocylindrales bacterium | reverse complement strand
CGGCTACATCGACGAGGTCATCCTTCCGCGCGAAACCCGCCCTCGGCTCATCCGGTCGCTGGAGATCCTCGCGGACAAGCGGGACACGAACCCCAGGAAGAAGCATGGCAACATCCCGCTCTGACCGGGCCGCCCTGTCTTTGCGCAATGACATGCGCGGTTGGTGACGGAGATGACCGTCAAATCGCCGCCCTTCACCCGCGTCCTGATCGCGAATCGCGGGGAGATCGCCGTCCGGATCATCCGGGCCTGCCACGAGATGGGCATGGAGGCGGTCGCCGTCTACAGCGACGCCGATGCCTCAGCAGCCCACGTCCGGCTGGCAGACGTCGCCGTCCGGATCGGACCACCCGCACCGTCGGAGAGCTACCTGCAGATCGACGCGATTGTCGAGGCTGCGCTTGGCTCCGGGGCGGAGGCGATCCATCCGGGATACGGGTTCCTGGCCGAGCGTCCGTCGTTCGCCCGGGCGGTGGAGGCTGCCGGGCTCGTCTTCGTCGGGCCGGCGTCCGCTGCAATCGAGGCGCTCGGCGACAAGCTGCATGCTCGGCGCCTCGCGGCTCGGGTGGGTGTGCCGTCAGTGCCGGGAACGCTCGAGCCTGCGGCCGTCGATCATCCCGACCAGGTGGCGGAGATCCTCGCCACGGCCCACCGGATCGGGTTCCCCCTGCTGGTCAAGGCCGCTGCCGGCGGCGGCGGACGGGGCATGCGTCGCGTCACCCGCGCGGAGGACCTCGCTGCGGCTCTGGTGTCTGGCTCACGCGAGGCGGCATCCGCGTTTGGTGACGGATCCGTCTATCTCGAACGCGAGATCATTCCGGCGCGCCACATCGAAGTACAGCTTCTTGCCGATGCCCATGGTCACGTGGTCGCCCTGGGTGAGCGGGACTGCTCGCTGCAGCGGCGTCACCAGAAGCTCGTGGAGGAGGCACCCGCGCCCGGCCTCACCGAGGCACAGCGGCGCCACCTGCATGGACTCGCGGTGCGTCTCGGGGAGGCAGCCTCGCTACGCAATGCCGCAACCTGCGAGTTCCTCCACGACCCGGTTGGCAACTTCTGGTTCCTTGAGGTCAACACACGACTCCAGGTCGAGCACGGCGTCACGGAGCTTGTCGCAGGAGTGGATATTGTCCAGGAGCAGTTCCGGATCGCCGGTGGTGCGCCGCTGAGTGCCGAGGTCATTGCGGCGGAGGAGCGGGCGGCCACGCCATCCAGCCATGCGATCGAGGTCCGCATTGCGGCGGAGGATCCGTCGCGCGCGTTTGCTCCAACGCCCGGGCGTGTCGGGCGCTGGGTGATGCCTGGCGGTCCGGGTGTCCGCGTCGACACCCACATCGAGGCCGGGGAGCGCGTGCCATCGGAGTACGACAACCTGATCGCCAAGCTGATGGTCCATGCGCATGATCGCGACGCGGCCATCGACCGGCTGCGTCGGGCGCTCGACGAGACGGAGATCGGCGGTGTGCAGACGACAATCCCGTTCCACCGGGCCGTTGCGCGCAGCGAGACCTTCCGCCGGGCCGAGCTCTCGACCGGTTGGGTCGAGGCCAATTGGGATGGCGACGGTGCTCGCGGGGAGGCCGTCCGCCACGCGCTCCTTGCAGCGGGTCTCGCGGCCTTGGCCGAGGTTCCGGGCGCCGGCGCGGCGCAGGCGCACACCGTGCAGAACAGCGACGATGCGCGCCGGGGCGCAGACGGCGATGGGAACGCATGGCGACGCGGCGGCCGGGGACAGGGGGTCGATCGATGGCCGAGTTGACCGGCCCTGGAGTTCCGGAGACCGGTGTGGATGCGCTTGATCCTCCGGCGACGGTAGACCCGCATGCGGTCCGGGTGCGTCTCGCTGCGGCCAGCCAGACCGGCAGCGAACCCGCGCTCCGCGTGTCGCCAGCGAGCCAGCCGCTGCGGATGACGAACCCGACCGTCGGTCGCGGTCCGCTGGGTGGGACGGCGGTACCCGCGATGCCTCCCGACCAATCCCCCGAGGCCGTCCTTGCGCAAAGACAGCCAGTCGAAGTGGATGGCGTTGCCGTCGAAGCCGTGCTGCGGCCCTGTGGCGGCGGCCGCTTCATCCTGGAGGAATCGAGTGCCGCCACGCGGGTCGTCCTTGAGCCCCCAGCACCCGCGGAGGGCGGCGTCCGGCGGCGCGAGGTCCTGGTGGACGGCTTCCGCTTCGAGGTGGAGACCGAGTCCGAGCGGATCGCGTCGCTCAGGGAGCGCGCCAGTCGGGGCC
>DATCGK010000234.1:0-18152 GCA_036508975.1 Candidatus Limnocylindrales bacterium | reverse complement strand
GCCAGCTCCTCCGACCACGTGGCGAGACGTTCGGCCAGACCGGCCACCTCCTCGGCGTCCACGGGGTTCTGCTCCACGCGGGCTCGGGCGGTCACCTCGTCGTCTCGGGCCCGCTCCAGCGACCGCTCCGTGTCCAGGACCTCCACCTCGAGGCGTTCTCGCGCCCTCGGCTCGCGGGCGATCGGGCCGAGCGCCTCGAGGGCGACCGTCTTCTGCTCGATCTCCAGCGCGGCGGTGTCACGACGGCCGGGCAGGGCGTCCAGCGGCTCCTCGCCGATGAGCCCGCCCAGCCGCGCCCGGCGCTGGTCGATGTCGGCGACATGCGCCTCCTCGAGACGGAGGCACTCCTCGGCCTCGGCGGTGCCGGGCAGCTCCAGGCGGGCGAGCAGCTCCTCGCGCTTCACCCGGGCGTCGCGCAGGTCCTGCTCGATCTCGGAGCGGCCACGCAGACGGCGGTGGACCTCTTCGTCACGGAGATGCTTCTGCGTCTTGTCGCCGCGGCGCAGCCACAGGGCCACCACCGACAGGATCAGCCCGGGCACCACGGCCACGACGCCAAGGGCGACCACCAGCATCCGGGCGCTCTCCGGGAGGATGCCCAGGACGCCGAGCAGGGTCCCCGCGGCGGCGAGGGCGACACCCAGGATGACGAGGCCGACGGCCGCGCGCGAAAGCGGCCGCCACCTGACCTCGGGCGCCACCTCGAAGTTGACCTGCACCTCGCCCGCGAGCACCGCCTCGAACGTCGCAATCTGCGTGTCGGCCGAGCGCAGGCGCTCGACGTCCGCGCGAAGGATCGGCAGCGGGATTGAGGAGGGGTGGGTCCGGTCCAGCTCGGCCAGCTCGTCGCGAAGGACGACGGCGGCCCGGTAGCGCTCGAACCGCTCGCGCGCGGCATCCCGATCCGCGATCAGACGCTCCGCCTGCCGGGCCTTCTCCAGCAGGGAGCGGCGCTCGGTCAGGGCGGTCTCCGACTCGGAACGGCGCTCGCGGGCCACGGACAGCGCGTCGCGATCGCGCTCGAGGCGGGCCAGGGCATCCTCGCCTGCACGGAGCCGGGCCGCCGTCTCCGTCACGGCATCCTCGGCGACCTTCATACGTCCGGGGTTCTTGGCCCCCTTGGCCTGGAGACCCTGGAGCGCCCGCTCGAGCTTCTTGCGCGCCCGGCTCGTGCCGCGATCGGCACCGCTGATCGATGCCTGGAGGCGGTCACGGAGCGCGTCCTCGTCACGCTGGAGGCCCGCGAGCTCGTGATGGCGAACCGATGCCGTGGACCGGAAGAAACCCTCGGTGGGGACGCCGGACAGGGACGCCAGCTCCTCGTCGGCACGGGCCGGGTCCGTGATGATCTCGCCGTCCTTCTCCAGGCGGACCTGGCCGCGCGCGCCGCGGAACGACTTCTCGAGGCTGCCGTCGTGGGCCACGCCGTCCTCGTCGTCGTACGTGAACGTCATGCCGATGACGGTGCGCGCATCGGGGTCCCCGCCCCAGGGCGCGAGGCTCTCGATGTCGGCTGCGACGCTGGTCACCTTGCGGGTCAGGGCGAGCTCGATGGCGCGCTGGATGGTGGACTTGCCGGCCTCGTTGGGCCCGCGGACGATCGTCAGGCCCGGCGCCAGGTCCAGGTCCGCCTCGCGGAGGCGCCGCAGGTTCCGGACGGAGAGGTGCGTGATCCTCACAGCGTCACCTCCTGCCCGGCGAGCAGCAGGCGACCAAGGCGCAGGACGTCCCGCAGCTCGTCGGCTTCCCGTTCGGCCTGGTCGTCCCCCGAGGCCTCAAGGTCCGCGATGCGGCCCTCGACGTTGCGGATGAACGCGCCGGAGATGGTCTCGGCGGGAGGCAGCGCGCCCTCGCTGAGCGCCGGCCGGCTGAGATCCCGTACGCGCACCCGGAGGAAGCTGGCGCGCAGGGCGTCCTCGACCTCCTCGGGCTCCACGTCCAGGTCATCCCGCCGGTCGCCGATCAGCCGGACGTCCAGAACGAGGTCCGGGTTGGCCATCCCGAGCAGGCCGGCGACCAGCACCGGCTGGGACTCGACCGTGGCCGCGTCGAACTCCCGGCGCTCGAACGTGGTGCGGCCGACGGTCCGCTCCTCGACCGTCACGGACTTGCGGCCGTCGTGCTCGTCGAGCGTCACCCGGAGCACCTTGCCAGCGCGGTCCTGGTCCACCGCGACGGGCTCGGGGGCGCCCGCGTAGGCGTATGTCACGTCACGGGCCTTCGCTGTCTGGGCCGAATGCCAGTGGCCGAGCGCGAGGTAGTCGAGGCCGCTGGCCGCGATCTCGTCCGTGGTGATGACAACCTCGTCGTGGTCCGTGCGGCCGGGGATCGCGATCGCCGCGTGCAGGAGGCCGATCTTCCAGGTCGCCGGCGGCGTCTCCACGGTGGCGAGATCCCGGAGCGGGCTGCGCGGGGCCCGCTTGGTCGCGAACACGGGACCATGGACGACGGCGTCGAGGGCGGCGAGGTGGATCCACGGTCGATCGGGGGTGAGCACGGTCACCAGCTCCTGCGCGGGACGCGTCCCGGCGAGGACGGCGAGGTCGTAGACGCGGTAGATCGACGAGCGGTCATAGACGTCGTGGGTACCCGGGATGATCACGGTCCGGATGCGGGCCTGTGCGAGGCGGGCGAGCTCCGCCGCCACGCGGTCCACGGACCGGCGCGGCTGCGTGTTGGAGTCGAACAGGTCCCCGGCGATCAGGAACAGGTCCACCTTCTCGGCCAGGGCCAGGTCCACGCTCGCCCGGAACGCGGCGAACTGGCGTTCGCGCAAGGCGGCGGCAGCGCCGCCCAGATCCGCGTGGCGGGCACCGAGGTGGATGTCCGCGGTGTGGAGGAGTCGCAGCATGCGGTGGTCAGCCTCCCTGTTCCGTGCCTCGGCCCGTGCGTGCCGCATCACGCGCGTGATGCGGTCGCGTGCTTCGTTCGGTTGCGCCGGGACCGGCATGCCGACCGGGTCCCGCGAGCAGCCACACCCCGCCCATCCAGCCACTGGACCAGGCACGATCCCTGGCAGTGCTGAAGGGCCGGGCCGGTCGCCCCCGGGACCCGGTTGCGATCCGGGCGCCCCCATCGCTCCCGGCTCGCGACACCGAGTCTCGGGGGCCATTGTGACAGGTCGCCTGTCACCACCGGACGGTCCTGCAATGCGGCTGAAATGCATCCACTCGCGGCCCCGGTGTAGGCTGGCTCGAGCGAACCACCGGTGCGTCCCGATCTCGGGCTCCGAACATGGCACCGTGCCGCGCGACCCCGGCTGACTCCCCGCCGTGATCGCCGGCCACGGGCGCAGCCCCACCCGGACACGCACCCACAGCGTCTCCGCGCGACCGGGAGGAGCCGCCTCATGACCTACGTCGATCGGACCCTCACCTGCGTGGACTGCGGCGTGGAGTTCATCCACTCCGCGGCCGACCAGGAGTACTACACGGCGAAGGGGTTCATATCGGATCCCAAGCGCTGTGCCTCCTGCCGTGCCTACCGCCGGACCACGCGGGACGGCGGAGGCGGAGGCGGGCCGGTTGTCAGCGATGGCGGCCGGGTGGTGGGTGGCCCGCGAGGCTACGAGCGCCCCGAGGACCGCGGACCGCGCGAGTACTTCGTGGCGATCTGCTCGTCCTGCGGGAACCAGGCCCAGGTGCCGTTCAAGCCCCGCATGGACAAGCCCGTCTACTGCTCGGACTGCTTCCGGACGGTCAAGCCGGACTGACCGGGTCCGGCGCGGGCACCTCGTCCCGGGCTTGCTCGCCTGCGGCCCGGGCTATCTGGCTTGCGCCCCCGGGCTCGCCTGCTGCCCCCGGCGCTTCAGCCGCCCTCGCGCCCGTCTCAGATCCGGAAGGCGTCGCCCTTGCGGAACCGTTCGCGGTGGCGTCCCCGCCAGACCGTCACGCGGCCCCGGCCATGCACCTGCCAGGTCCCGTCGCGCCCGAAGGCAGCGGTGTCCTCGTCGACCCCCAGGACCACTGCTCCCCTGGGCGACTGCAGCGCGACCAACGCGGAGAACGGCTCCGGCCAGGCGTTGTAATGGGGCAGCACCGCCACCCCGTTGACCAGGCCGAGTCCCGCCCGCCAGCGGATGGGGAACGGCAGCGGGATCCGCAGCTTCGGCACGGATCTGAAGTCCATCGTCAGGCCCACGATCGCCATGGCCCCGGCGGAGCAGCCCGCAATGACGGCCCCACGCGCGTTTGCCGCCGCGATCGCCGCACCCAGGGGCGACTCCATGAGCACGCGCGCAAGGTGCCTCGGATGGCCTCCGGAGAGATAGACGAGATCGGCCTCGCCCACGGCCTGCAGCGCAGCCTCATCATGGCCACCGGCGACGTCCCGAACGAGAACCGGCTCAACCTCGGCGCCAAGGGCGGCGAAATGCTCCGTGCCCATCTCTGCCCAGAGCCGGAACGTGGCCTCGCCGTCGGGCGCGGAGGCGGTCGGCAGGATCACGACGCGCGGACGGGGGCGGCCCGTCGCCTGGAGCAGGCCGCGGTCGAACTCGGCCATGGGGGCAAGGAACTCACCAGCGCCGACGAGCGCCACGGGTCCGGGCATCGGCCGCAGTCTAGTGCAGGAGCCGGGTATGGGCCGCGGAGGCCCGATGACGCGTCAGCCGGCACGGGACGGCGTTGGCCGATCCCCCGCGAGCCGGCTCAGCGCTTCACCCGGAACGCGCCTCCGTGGCCCGGGATCACGATGTCGACCGCCGCCAGCACCCGCGCGCGGCCGACCTCGATCGCCGCCTGGTCAGCGCCCAGCGGGTCCACCTCGGGCGTCCGGTCCTCGTGCCACCAGAGGTGAGTCATCGCGTAGACGGCGTCGTCCGCCTCCACGACCAGCGTCGCGTCCTCCTCGGTGTGGCCGGGCGTCAGCCAGAGCTGGGCCCTCGGGGACAGGCGATAGCCGTCGCCGTCGTGGTCCAGCCACAGGTCGTCCTTGTAGCGGGCCCAGAAGTCGACGACCTCGGCGTTCGGGAGGAGCGCGATGTTGATCGTGTGGTCCGGGTGGTGGTGGGAGAGGAAGACGTGGGTGACGGCCTCCGGCGTCACGCCAAGGGCGGCGAGCGGCTCGAGGATCAGCGAACGTCGCGCGACCATCCCGGGGTCCACGACGATCAGGGCGTCCGCGTCGCGGACGAGGACGATGGACGAGCCGACGCGGTCACCCGCGTAGCCGGCGTGGAGCAGGTCGACGCTGGTCATCGGTGCAGCCTATGCCGGGCGCCGCAATGCGACGGAGCTCCGGCGTTCAGGCCGTGAGGTCCCGCTCGTACCTGACCTCGTGTAGCTGGCCGCCGGGACGCACCTCGGTCTTCGCCGCACCGTCCGGCCGCCAGCCGGCGATCTCGTAGAAGCGCCGCGCACGAGTGTTCGACTCGAGGACCCACAGCGTGGCGCGCCCGTAGCCCTGCTCCGCCAGGTCGCGGACGGCATGCGCGAGGAGCAACCGCCCGACACTCCGCCCGACGAAATCGGGATCGACGTAGAGGGCGCTGACCTCGCCCGTATCGGGAGACGCATCGTCGTCACGACTGCGGTTCGTCCAGGCGAAACCCATGATCGTCATCCCGTGCACCGCCACCCAGGTCGAGACTCCCGGCCCGGCGGAGGCGATCTGGAGCCGCCAACGCGCCTTCCGATCGTCCTGCGTCGCGGCGAAGTCGTCGAGGACCCCGTCCGGGATCAGCCCGCGATAGAACGCCTGCCACGACCGAAGGTGGAGGTCGCAGATCGAGTCCACGTCTTCGACCGACGCACGACGGATCGCGAGATCTGCCACGCCTGCGACATCTGCCACGATCCTCACTATCTGCCACCGGTTCGCCGGGCGCAAGAGAAGGCGCGCGAGGGACGGTGTGCGAGAAGCGGGCGTCTGCGCCGAGGCGGCCTGCGGAACGCCCCGGCGCAGGCGAAGGACGCGGTGGCATGCTCGCGCCATGACGAATCCTGAACACGCCGATCTCGTCCTGACCGGGGGTCGCATCTTCACCGCCGACGCCGCGAAGACGTGGGCGGAGGCCCTGGCCGTGAGGGGCGGCCGGATCGTCGCCGTGGGTGGCGACCGCGATGTGCGGAGCCTCAAGGGCCCCGGCACGCGCCACGTTGAGCTGCGCGGCCGCAGCGTCACGCCGGGCTTCCAGGACGCGCACGTCCACCCCACGCACGGCGGCCTCGCGCGCCTCCGCTGCGAGCTCCACGACGTCCGCGGCAGGGACGCCTGCCTCGACGTCGTCGCCGCCTATGCCGCAGCCCACCCGGACGTGGACTGGATCCTGGGCGGCGGATGGACCCTCTCGGACTTCCCCGGCGGACGGCCCAGCCGAGCAGACCTCGACCGCGTCGTCCCGGACCGGCCCGTGTTCCTGGTCAACCGTGACGGGCATGACACATGGGTCAACTCGAAGGCGCTCGAGATCGCCGGCATAACGAAGGACACCGCGGACCCGGGCGACGGCCGGATCGCCCGCGACCCCGACGGCACCCCGATGGGCACCCTCCACGAGGGCGCGATGGCGCTCGTGAACCGCCACGTGCCCCAGGCAACGGCAGCGGACCTCCGGCGCGCGATCCTCGAGAGCCAGCGGTACCTCCACTCGCTCGGCATCACGGCCTGGCAGGACGCCTGGGTCACCCCGGACGACCAGGCCGCCTACATGTCCGTGGCAGGGTCGGGCGAGCTGACCGGGCGCGTCGTCGGCGCGCTGTGGTGGGATCGCGATCGCGGACTGGAGCAGATCGACGACCTGGTCGAGCGCCGCGCGAACGGACGCTCCGGCCGGTTCGCCGCCACCAGCGTCAAGCTCATGACCGACGGCATCGTCGAGAACCAGACCGCCTCGATGACCCAGCCCTACCTCGACGTCCACGGCCACGCCACCGCCAACCGCGGCATCGACTTCATCGACCCGCAGGTCCTCAAGGACGCCGTGGTCCGCATCGACGCCCTCGGGTTCCAGCCCCACTTCCACGCTCTCGGCGACCGTGCCGTCCGCCAGGCGCTGGACGCGGTCGAGGCTGCGCGCAACGCCAACGGCTGGTCAGACACGCGGCCGCACCTCGCGCACATCCAGGTCGTCCACCCGGACGACTTCCCGCGGTTCCGCCGCCTGGGCGCCCTCGCCAACGCCCAGCCGCTGTGGGCCGTCCTCGAGGACCAGATGGAGGAGCTGACGCTGCCGGTCCTCGGTCCGGAGGTCTCGGCGCGGCAGTACCCGTTCCGCTCGCTGCGGGCGAACGGCGCGACGCTGGTCATGGGCTCGGACTGGAGCGTCTCCACGCCCGATCCGTTCCTCCAGATGGAGGTGGCCGTCACCCGCGTGAGCGAAGAGTCCCGCGGCATCCGGGAGCCGTTCCTGCCGCACGAGCGGCTGGAGCTGGTGGACATCCTGACAGCCGCCACGGCCGGGTCCGCCTACGCCAACCACCTCGACGAGACTGGCACGCTGGCGGTCGGCAGGCTGGCGGACCTCGCGATCCTCGACCGCGACCTGTTCGACCCGGGCCAGGGCGCGATCGGCGAGACGACCGTCCTGGCGACGTTCGTCGAGGGCGTCGCGGTGCACGAGGTCCCGGGCCTGGACGGGTAGCCAGTCGCGGCCGGGACGATCAGCCTGCGGTGGGCTCAAGCGAGAGGGGCACGCCCTCCGCAGCGGCCGCCCTCGCCAGGTCCCGGTCGAACGTGGCCAGCTCCCCGTCGACGTCGATGGCGAGCCAGAGGTACGTGGCGTCGTAGACCGACAGGCGGTGACGCTCAGCCAGGGACAGGGCCATCCGGACACCCGCGACGCTGCGATCGGCGGTCTCCACGCCGATCGTCTCGAGTGAGCCGAGTCGACGCCCGGCCTCGATCGAGTCCCAGCCCGCTCTTCGAAGGAGGGCGTGTCCGACCTCGGTCCAGTAGACGGCCGGCGCCAGCAGCATCCGGTCCTCGGCGATCCATCGACGGAGGGCAGTCGGCAGCTCCGCTCCTTCGCCCAACGCGAGATCCACCGCAACGGATGCGTCGATGACGACCGGAGCCGGCGCGATGGCGAAGGTCACCGGGGTCTCTCCTCGCGCCCTTCGCGGATCCAGCCCACGATCTCGTCGCGAGTCGGACGAGGCCTCGGATCCGAAGCACGCATCCGGACGAGCTGGTCGACCGCAGCCAGCCGCCGCTCTCGGATCCGCTCCGGGTCGAGGCCCTCCAGGTCCCGCAGCGGGACGATGGCGGCCACCGGCATGCCCGCCCGCTCCACGATGAACCGCTCACCGGCTGCGGCCTCGTCCAGGACCTGACCGAGCTTCGCCCGGACCTCGAGCGCGGTGATCGTTCTCATGGCGCCATGATAGTGATATGAGAGTCGGCGTCAACCCGGCTGGAGATCGGCCGGCGTGTCGATGTCGCGAAGGGTGGCGGCGGAGGGGTCGAGGGGGCGCCATCGGTCGCCGGGGAGGGTTGCCGAGGGGACGGCGTCCAGCAGGGCGAGGAGGCTGCGACGGCCCCCGGAGGCGAGGATCGCGTCGATCGCGGTGCGCACCGCGTCCGGGCTGACGGCCATCGGGAGCGGAGCGGGACCCGGTGCGGCGAGCGTCATCGCTGCTAGGGACGGGTCCGAGGCCAGGGTCTCGGCCAGCAGGCGGAGCACCGCCGGCACCAGCGACGGCATGTCGCCGCCAAGGACGAGGGCGACCGGCCCGAACCCGCCGGCCTCCGGGCCGCTGATGTGCGAAGCGTCCTCGCGAACAGGAGTGTCGATGGCAGCGAGCCCCGCGCCCAGCCCCGCCAGCGGTCCGCCGTGCGCGGCGGCGTCTCGGGCGAAGACCACGCGGCGAGCGAATCCCTCGGGAACGGATGGCAGCGGCGCCTCCGGCGCGATGACGACCACGATGCGATCGGCGACCGCAGCGACGGCCTCGAGCGCGTGGTGGAGCAGCGGCCGACCGTCGAGGTCCGTCGCCAGCTTGTCAGAGCCGAACCGGGACGCCGCCCCGCCGGCCAGCACGATCGCGACCACGTCGGGCGAGGCCGAGCCGGACGGGGACGAGGTCACGTGCCGTCCGCCTTCGTGGAACCCGTAGCGTCCGCCCGGGCCTGCATCCGCGCGATGGTCCTGGGGCCGAGCACGTGCCCGGCCTCGGTCCGGCGGAGGAGCCCGCGACGGTCGAGGTCCTCGAGGATGACCATCACGAACCTGCGGCTGGAACCCGTTGCGTCGCGGAGGGCCGCGGGACGGAGCGGTGCGGCGGCGGCCATGGCCAGGGCGCGCTTGACGAGCTCCCGGTAGGTGCCCGCGGCCCACGCCAGGTCGTCCTCGAGACGGACGATCCGGCCCGTGGCTTCCAGCGCGCGAACGCCGTCGGGCGGGCATCCCGCCGCGCGCGATGCCTCTGCGAGGGACGGGGGCGCGGCGACGGACAGGGCCAATTCGAGACGACCCATCGCGGCGAGGGTCGCGGGCGGCAGGCCCGCCGCGCGGGTGGCGTCCCGGACCCGCTCCCCGTCCCGGGCGAGCGAGCCCGCGGAGACCAGGTCCTCCACCACCTGTCGGGCGACCTCGTCCGCACCGGCACGGCTGACCGTGACCAGCCGTCGCGTGGCGATGCCCAGCGGCTGTCGAAGGACCGCTGCGGAGATCCCCGGCGAGGCCGGCTCGGCGGCGTGGTGCTCCGCGACGAGTGCCCGGGCCCGGTCCGCGAGTGCCGTGGCCACGTCCGGTGCGAGGCTCCAGCCGGCACCCGACCGCACAGCCCCGTGCAGGTCGAGCCGGGCACCGGGGGCGCCAACCGGGGTGGCTGCCATCGCCGCTGCGCGCTCCGCCGTGAGCCGGCGCCGCGAGACCCCACGCGGTGGCGCCGGGTCCAGGATGACCCCGCCGCCCGCCGCGGAACCGGGTGACGGCCGCCGCAGCGCGAACCGGTCCCCGGCCGAGGCCGCGATCGGCGCATCCAGGCGGATGATCGCCAGCTGCGACCCATCCGGCAGGTCGATCGCCTCGCGCGGCCCGCGCACGACCAGCGCGGCCGCCTGCTCGGTCCCGAGATGCAGCCGCAGACGGTCCCGGTCACCGGGCGGGGGCGCCACGGAACCCGCGAGCCCGCCCAGGCCGGCCGGCGGACGGAACGCCACCAGCACACGCGACGTCGCGACCACCGCGGAGTCCGTCGTCAGCACCTGGCCACGCCGGAGCACCCCGGCCTCCACCCCGCCGACCAGCAGCGCCGTCCGCCCACCGTCGGCGGCATCGACCGTCACGCCGCGCTCCTGGACCTCGCGCACGCGGACCTCGAGACCATCCGGCAGGAGCTGCAGCACGTCGCCCGCCGCCACGCGCCCGCCCCGCAGGCTCCCGGTCACGACGGTGCCCCGTCCCTTGACGGCGAAGACCCGGTCGATCGCGAGGCGCGGCCCAGCCGCGGCGACGGCCCGAACCGCCACCCGGTCCCGCAACGCCGCCAGCTCGGCGCGCAACGCGTCGACGCCGGCGCCCGTCGCGGCGCTCACCACGACGATCGGCGCCCCGGCCAGGCTCATCCGCCCGAGCAGCGCCTCGACATCCGCCGCAACCTCGGCCGCGCGCTCGGGCTCAACCATGTCGGCCTTCGTCACCGCGACCACGCCATCCCGGATCCCGAGCGCATCGAGCAGCTCGAGGTGCTCCAGCGTCTGGGCGTTCGGCCCGTCGTCGGCCGCCACCACGACCAGGGCCGCGTCGATCTCACCCGCCCCGACCAGCATGTTGCCGACCAGCCGGTCGTGGCCGGGCACGTCCACGAAGTCCAGGACGGAGCCGTCGGGCAGGGCCAGGTGCGCGTAGCCGACGTCGATCGTCATCCCGCGCCGGCGCTCCTCCGGCAGCCGGTCCGCATCGATGCCGGTCAGCGCGCGCAGGAGGGTGGTCTTGCCGTGGTCGACGTGCCCGGCCGTCCCGACGACCACGCTCATGACGCGAACGACGTCACGATCTCGGCACCGGGACATCCGCCAGCCGCCGGACGATGACACCGTCGTCGAACGCGGGCACCGTCCGCAGGTCGAACACCACCGCGCCGTCCACGATCCGCGCCAGGATCCGGTCCGGCCCCCGGCGCAACGCGGCCGCCGCCCGCGTCGGCGACGCCGTCGGCACCGACACCCCGAACGACGGCAGGACCTGCCCAGGCAGCGACCCGCCACCGACCGGCGACTCCAGCGCCACCACGGCAACGTCGGACCGCAGGGCCGGCGCCGCAGCCGCAGCCTCGCGGATCCATTCCGCTCGCGCCCGCAACGTCTCCGGGAGAACCGCGATCGTCTGCCAGACCGGGATGTCCAGCGCGGCTCGCCCGACGCGGTAGATCGCCAGCGTCGCGGCGACCCCCGCCAGGATCGCCTTGTCCGGCCGGACCGCCCTCGCCAGCGGATCGCGCCGCAGCCGGGCCACCAGGTCCGCCCGCCCGACGATCAGCCCTGCCTGCGGCCCGCCCACCAGCTTGTCGCCGCTGAACAGGACGAGATCGGCGCCGGCCGCCAGCCGCTCCGCCGGCGTCGGCTCGTGCGCGAGCCCGAACGCGGCCGTGTCCAGGAGGGCGCCGGACCCCAGGTCGTCGATGACGATGGCGCCGCAGGCGTGGGCGATCGCCGCCACCTCGGCCAGGCCGGCGGTCTCGGTGAACCCCGACTGGGAGAAGTTCGACGGATGCACGCGCAGCACCGCCTTCGCGCGTCCCTCCGCCAGCGGCGCCTCGAAGTCCGCGGCGCGCGTGCGGTTCGTCGTCCCCACCTCGATCAGCCGCGCCCCGGCCCGCGCCACGATCTCCGGGATCCGCACCCCGCCGCCGATCTCCACCAGCTCCCCGCGCGAGACGACCACGGACCCGCGCCGGCCCGCAAGGCCCACGGCCAGCAGCAGCGCGGCGGCGTTGTTCGTGACGACCATCGCGTCCTCGGCGCCAGTGAGCGCGACCAGGTGCTCTTCCGCCGCCCGGAACCTCGGTCCTCGCCGTCCGGTCCCCTCGTCCAGCTCCAGGTAGCCGTACGTGCGCGTGGCGGCAAGGGCGGCGGCGCGGGCGGCGCGAGGCCACGGCGCGCGGCCGAGGTTCGTGTGCAGCACCACGCCGGTCGCGTTGATGACGTGCGGCGGGATCGTCAACGCGGGATCAAAGAGGTCGTCGATGCGGCCGAGCGCGGCGGCAGCCAGGTCGGCCTCCGGCGTCGGCGGCGCACCCGCCCCGAGCCGCCAGCGCTCCTCGTCGATGACGACCCGCACGAGCGCGGTGAGCGCGGCAGGCTCGGAGACCTCCGCCTCGTCCCGGACGATGGCCAGGATCCGCTCGACGCTCGGCGGGTGCGGGGGGTCCGCGGGGTGCTGGGGGTCCACGGGGTGCGGGGGCTGCTCCGGCATGGCGCGATGATCGCAGGCCGGAGCATGATGCGGAACACGATACGCGGACACCACCACACACCACGGATCGGCGGGAGGCCCAAGACATGACCGGCACGATCGAGACCACGGGCGCGACCTTCAGCCAGACGCCGCCGCTGGAGCCCATCCGCACGACCCGGCGCGTCCGGTTCCTGGAGGACGACCAGCTCGACCGGCTGCAGGAGGCCACGCTTCACGTGCTGGAGACGGTGGGGGTCCGCTTCCCGAACCAGCGCTCGCTGGAGATCCTGGGCGACCACGGGGCGCAGGTGGACGCGGCCACCCAGATCGTGAAGCTCCCCCGCGACCTCGTCCGGAAGGCCATGGCGCTGGCCCCGCGATCGTTCACGATGGCGGCCCGCAACCCCGCCTTCGACCTCGCGCTGGTGGAGGGGACGTCCTACTTCACCCTGGACGGGTGCGGCGTCGCCGCGATCGACCCCGACACCGGCCTCGAGCGGCCGTCGCGCAAGGAGGACCTCGCACGCCAGGCTCGCGTGGCGGACTACCTGCCGTCGATCGGCTTCATCTGGCCAACCGTCAGCGCCCAGGACTACGGACAGACCTCACAGCTGCACGAGATCGACGCCGTGTTCAACAACACGGTCAAGCACTTCCAGGCCATGGTCATGGGCGACGAGGCGGCCCGCTTCGCCGTCGAGATGGCGACGGTGGTCGCCGGCAGCCGCGAGGCCCTGCGTGCCCGGCCCGTCCTGTCGAACCTCATCTGCTCCATCGCGCCCCTGGCCCATGACCACGCCGGTCTCGAATCCGCCCTGGTCATGGCGGAGGCCGGCATCCCGGTGGGCTTCCTCTCGATGCCGACGCTGGGCACGACGGCGCCGTCCACCTCGGCCGGCGCCCTGATCGTGGGCGACGCGGAGGTCATCTCCGGCATCGTGCTGCTCCAGCTGGCCTATCCGGGGGCGCCGGTCTTCCACTCGATCATGAAGGCCTGGGCGGACCCGCGGACCGGCACCTACGTCGGGTACTCGCTGGACGCCGGCTGCGCCCGGTACGCCCCGGTCGAGATGGCGCACCACTGGGGCGTCCCCTCGATGGCCGCGTGCTTCGGCACGGACTCCGTTGCCGCGGGCACCTGGCTGGCGGCCTCGGACGTCGCGCTGGACCCGCTCCTTGGCGGCCTGTCCGGGGCGGAGCTGGTCACGGGCATGGGCCTCGACCGCACCTACACGCTGCTCTACCCGGAGGGGATCTTCCTCGACAACGAGCTCTATCAGCGGGCGCGCTACGCGCTCATGGCGGCGGACATCAGCGACGAGACGCTGGCGCTGGACGTCATCGCGGCCGTGGGCCCGGGTGGGCACTACCTGGCGGAGGAGCACACCCGGAAGCACATGAGGACGGCGCTCACGCGCGGCCTCGAGCACGACCTGGTCGGCGGGCGCTACCGCGACCCGGTGGAGGTTGCCCGCGAGAAGGCGGCCTGGGTCCGCGCGAACCACCAGCCGGAGCCGCTCGGGGCGGCCGAGCAGGCCGAGCTGACGCGGATCCTGGGTGCCGCGCGGCAGGCCATCGGGTGATCGGGTGACACCGCCGCGCACGCCGGACGTCGTCGTCGTCGGCGGGGGGATCATCGGGACCTCCGCGGCCGCGTTCCTCTCGGCTTCGGGAGCGAGCGTCCTCCTGGTCGAGCGTGACGGGCTGGCGTCGGGCGCGTCCGGGGCGAACTCGGGCGTGGTCTGGCACCCGTTCGACCCGGTGATGGTCGCGCTCTACCGCGAGACGGTGGGGCTGTACCGGGATCTCGCGAGCGACTCGGGCTCGTTCCGCATCGGCGAGCGGCCCGCGGGTCTGCTCGAGGTTTCCAGGTCCGAGTCGGCGGTCCGCGCGCAGGTGGCAGCGATCGAGGCGTTCTACCCGGAGCTCGGGGCGATGGTGCTCGACGAGGCGGCCCTGCGCGAGGCGGAGCCCGGGATCGCGGCGGGCTACTGGGCGTGCCGCGTGGAGCTCGGCTACCCGATCGCACCGGCATCGTCCACGTACGCGTACGCGACGCTCGCCGAGACGCGCGGCGTCGTCGTCCGGTCGGGGCGCGCGGCGACGCTCGAGGTGGAGGGCGACAGGGTCACCGGCGTGCGGATCGACGACGAGCGGATCGCGGCGGGTACCTTCCTGGCCGCCGCCGGGCCGTGGACGCCGGCGCTCCTGGACCCCACCGGCGCCTGGGCGCCGATCCGACCGCTGTGGGGGGTCGTGGCCGAGGTGGAGCTGCAGGTTCCGACCCGTCACGTCGTCGAGGAGATCGGGGAGCAGGCCGCCCCGGACACGATCTTCACGGCAAGCGGCAACGGGCAGCGGTGGGAGGCCGACGCCGCATCCCTGTCGGGGCGCGAGGCGCCCACGCTCGACGCGGTGGAGCCCAGTGTCGTCCCGACGCCCGGGATCGCATCGATCGGGTCCACGCACCTGGCGCTCGAGCCGAACCCGGCGGCGTGGGTCGAGGCGATCCTGGTCCGGGCTTCGTCGTTTCTCCCGGCCGTCGCCGATGCCCCGATCCGTGGGGTCCGGGCCTGCGCCCGGCCGCAGAGCGACGACGGGCGGCCGCTGGTGGGGATGGTTCCAGGCAAGCGGAACCTGTTCGTGTGCGCGGGGCACGGGGCGTGGGGGATCTCCACGGGACCGGCGTCGGCGCGGCTGGTCACGGACCTGGTCCTGGGCCGGCGGCCCGACATCCCCGCGGAGCTCGATCCGGGACGCTTCGGGACGCCCGGCGGCTGACGGTCCGCGTGCCTGCAACGGCGGGCGGTCCGCGGGCCCGCGCCTCGGCTGGACTCAGCAAACGCGTGGCGGGAGCGCATGGGAGTCGAACCCACCGCGCGACGCCGGGCGCCGCGCCACCGGTTTTGAAGACCGGGAGGCCCACCGGGACCCCTCCGCTCCCGCGATGCCGTCCCCTGGATCGGCAGGCCGCCAGCGTACCGCCCCCCCGCATCACGGGTCGCCCGGACGGCGGCCGGCGCGAGCGTCCGCGCACCGGCCCGGCTGGCCTGGGTCTCCTGTCGTCCCAGGTCGCCTGTCGTCCCCGCCCCCTATGATCCGGGGATGAACGTGCGCCCCGACCTCCCGCCGATCCGCCTGACCGAGATGACCGAGTGCGGCGGCTGCGCCGCGAAGCTGGGGGCCGACCTCCTGGCCGAGGCCCTCTCCGGGCTCGGCGCCGGCAACGTCCCCGACTCGAACCTGATCGCCGGCCTCGAGCCCCCGGACGACGCCGCCGCCTGGCGCGTCTCGGACGACCTCGCGATCCTCGGCACCCTTGACTTCTTCCCGCCGCTGGTCGACGACCCCGTGGCCTACGGGGAGATCGCCGCGGCCAACGCGCTTTCCGACGTGTTCGCGATGGGTGGGCGCGTGCTGTTCGCCCTGTCGATCGCCGCGTTCCCGGAGGACTTCCCGAAGACGGCGCTGGCGGCGGTATTCCAGGCGGCGGCGGCGAAGGTTCGCGAGGCCGGGGGCGTGCTCGCCGGCGGCCACACCATCAAGGATCCCGAGCCGAAGTACGGCCTGGCCGTGATCGGGGCCGCGCACCCGGATCGCCTGTTCCGCAAGGGGGGTGCGCGGCCGGGCGACGTGCTGCTGCTCACGAAGCGGCTGGGCACGGGGCTCCTCGTCAGCGGGCGGCGGCAGGGGCGCACGTCGGACGCGGACCTGGACGCGGCGATCGCCCAGATGCGGACCCTTAACCGCGCCGCGTCCGAGGTCTTCGTCCGGCACGGGATCCGCGGCGCCACGGACGTCACTGGGTTCGGCCTGCTGGGCCACGGGCTGGAGATGGCTCGGGCCTCCGGCGCACAGCTCGTCTTCGAGGCCGCCTCGCTGCCGGCCCTGGACGGCGCGCTGGACCTGGCGCGGGCCGGCATGGAGACCGGGGGCGCCGGCCACAACCGGCGGTTCACGGCGCCGGCGCTGGCGGTCGAGGCCGGGGTGTCCCCGGAGGCGGTCGCCCTCGCGCACGACCCGCAGACCTCCGGCGGCCTGGTGGCCGCTGTGCCGGCCTCGGATGTCGCGGCGGTCGAAGCCGGGCTTGCGGCCGCCGGCGTGTCATCGTGGCGGGTGGGTCTGGTGGAGGAGACCGGCCCGGGCCGCCGGCCCGGCGTCGAGCTCCGATAGGCGCGCGCAGCCGGCCGCGATACCTCGGGGTCTCCGACGCATCGCCTCGCCGTACCAACTACTCCGCCAGCGCCCGGTCCGCCTCCGCCAGGATCCGGTCCAGCTCCTCGAGCGTCGCTTCGGGCACAGGGTCCACCATCGGCGCGTCGAGGATCGCCTGCACCCGCTCCCGCGCCCGCTCGTACATCCGCGGCTTGCCGAGAGCGTGCCACGCGTCGTAGGGCGCTCGGCTGATCAGCGCCGGCTCGTAGAACTCGCCGCTGCGCGCCGCCGTCCGGGTCGCGGGCATCGCGAGGAAGTTCCCGCCGGGACCCACCTCGGTGATGTCGCCGAGGAGCTCCGCCCCCGCGCGCCCGTCCACGCCCTCGAACATCCGCAGGACCAGGTGGGCCAGCTCGTTGTCCACCAGGATCTGCTCCAGGACGAGCGTCTGGTCCCCGTCCAGCTCGCCGTACCCGACGACGATGTCCGTCCCGGCCGACACGGACGGCAGCATGGTGATCAGCTTCTCGATGCAGGCCTCGGGCCCGGTGTCGTGGGCGTCCGTGGCACAGCCGGCGCCCATCGTGGGCAGCCCGTAGCGGCGGCCCATCGTCGTGAGCGCGGCGGACTGGATCCCCATCTCGGGCGTGCCGGCAAGGAACGCGCCGCTCCGGAAGTCCATCGAGCCGACGGCGCTGCCGTACACCACCGGCCGCCCGGGGCGTGACACCTGGAAGATGACGATGGAGGAGAGCGCCTCAGCGTTCGCGAGCGCGATGTTCCCCAGCAGCGATGCCGGGCCCGTGGTCCCCGGGACAGGCATCGGCAGGACGGTCACGGGGACGTCCCAGGCCCCGAGGTCGAGGTACGCATCCAGCATCTCGCCGTCGTGGACGAGCGGCGCCACCGGGCAGTAGACGACCGATGCCTCGTGGCGCTCGCGGACGCGGTCCTCCCCGCCTGCGAGCGCGGCCAGGATGGCGCCCAGGTACGGCGCCTGGTCGCGGCGGTGGAGCTCGTGCTGGCCGTGCTTGGACGTGCTCGTGAGCATGGCCGCGAACTCGTGGAGCGGGCGCGACGCCACCGGCCGGTCGTTCGCGGCCACGGGCGGCCAGCCCATCACCGCGAGGTCGCTCGCCTGGAGGATCCGCATCGCGTTCACGATGTCCTGCCTGGTGCCATAGCGCCGCTCGCCGGTCGCGAAGTCCCGCATGAAGGCGGCGGTCCCGTCCATCGCGAAGCGGGTCACCGGCGACGGCAGCGCGTAGTCGTAGGCCGGGTTCCTGGCCCCGAGGACGAAGGCTCCGGGCGCCGTCGCGAGCGCAGCCTCCACCAGCGAGCGCGGCATCGTCACGAGGCGGCTCCCGGGATCCACCTGTGCACCGGCGCCCGCGAGCAGCGGCAGCGCGACATCACCGTGGACCCTGACCCCGACCTCCGCGAGGATCCGCAGAGACTCCTCGTGGACCCGAGCCTGCTCGTCAGGGGAGAGGAACGCCGCCTCGTACCGCATCGTTCGAGGCTCCGCTACCGCCGGGCCGCCGTCGCCGCGCGGGCCGGTGCTCCAGCCGCCCCAGCTCCTCCGCCACGCCATCCGCGAACGGGAGCGGCGTGTGACCGTCGATCGCCTTCCAGGCGACCTCGCGGGCCTGGCCCA
>DATCGK010000233.1:0-6182 GCA_036508975.1 Candidatus Limnocylindrales bacterium | reverse complement strand
TTCTGCCTCGCCTCGATGGCCGGACAGCCCTCCATCCGGCCCGCGATGTTCGAGGCCGAGGCGACCCTCCAATGGGCCGGACGTCCCTGTGCGCGCATCGCGGCGCAGGCGCAGCATCGCTGCGATCCACGGCAGGCCGGGCCTGTCGGCGTGGCGCGCGCCGGACGACGGGCGCGGCGCATCGGCACAGCTCAGCGTTGCGCGGCACAGGGGCAGACACGGCCGACACCATGACCAATCTCGTCATCGAGGCCGCCAGCCTCACCAAGTTCTACGGCCCGCGCTGCGGCGTGGAGGACGTCACCTTCAGCGTCCCGGAGGGCGAGGCCTTCGGCTTCCTGGGCCCCAACGGCGCGGGCAAGACGACGACGATCCGCCTCCTGCTCGGCTTCCTGCGCGCAACCGGCGGCGAGGCTCGGCTCTTCGGCGAGGACGCCTTCCGCGACGCGGCCCGGCTACACGCCCGCGTCGCCTACCTCGGCAGCGACCCGGGCTACCTGGGTGAGCTGACCGGCGCCGAGCAGCTGGACTACCTGGCCGAGCTTCGCTGGCGTTCGGGTGCGCGATCCTGGGCGCGACGACCCTCGCCGCCGTCCTGACCCTCAGCCGGGGCACGGCCTCCGGGATCGTCGGTGGGGCACTGATCGTGATGTACGTGATCTACGTGGTTGCCCAGGTCTCGCCGGACTGGGCCTGGCTGGGGCCGGTTTCCGCCTGGAACCACTTCCCGACCACCGCCGTGATCGACGACGGGATCCTCCCGATCGGCGACCTGGCGCTGTTCATGAGCATCGCGGTCGGCGGGTGGATCGGCGCCCTGTGGGCGTTCCGGCGGCGGAACCTCGCCGCCTGACGGTCAGCGGTTCTCGATCGCCCGCGCCAGCACCTCGAGGATCTCGTCCCCGTACTTCTCGACCCGGGCGGGCCCCATGCCCTTGACCCTGGCCAGCCCGGAGAGTGTCCGGGGGCGGACGTCCGAGATGGCCTTGAGCGTGTCGTCATGGGCGATCACGTACGGCGGCACCGCATCGCTCCGCGCGCGACCCGTGCGCCACTCCCGCAGCGCGGCAAACAGCGGGTCATCGGAGGCTCCGGGGCGCGGCGGGCGAACCTGGGGCGGCGGACCGGGCAGGTCCTTCACGCGGGTGCCGGGCCGGGCCGGACGCGGCCGGATGTCGGCCAGGAACCGGCTGGGGCGACGCTTGCTCTCACGACCGCGGGTATCGCGCCGCTCGGCCCAGGAGAGCACGAGGTGGAGCCGGGCACGGGTGATCCCGACGTAGAGCAGGCGCCGCTCCTCCTCCAGGGCAGCCTCGTCGTCCACGGCCTGGCGGATGGGCATGGTCCCCTCCTCCAGCGCCGGTAGGAACACGGCGTCCCACTCCAAGCCCTTCGCCCGGTGGTACGTGAGCAGGTTGACGCCGTCCGCGGAGCCCTCCCGCTCGTGCGCGGCCCGTGCCTCGAGCTCCGCCACGACGCTCGTGACGTCGGCCGCCGGCTCCCCGTCCACCATCGCCGCGACAATCGCCAGCAGCGTCTCCAGCGAGGCCTGCCGCTCCCGGCCCTCGTCGCCCTCGGCTGCCGCGGGCTCCTCCTCGTAGCCGACCACCGCCACCCAGCGCTCCAGGATCGCGGCGACCAGGTCCGCCCCCACCGCTTCGATCCGCGGGCGCCGCCGCAGGGCCTCCACCGCCCCGCGCACCTCCGGCCGCTCGTAGAAGCGGACGCCGCGCACCTGGTAGGCGATCCCGGCGCGTGTCAGCGCCTCCTCGATCGAGGCCAGCTGCGCGTTCATCCGGACCAGGAGCGCGATCTCCGAGGGCGCGATCCCCTCCCCCAGCCGGACGCGGATCCAGCTCGCCAGCGCCTCGAGTTCCGCCTCCGCGGTGGCGTGCTTCGCGACGACCGGGGCGGGCCCGTCCGGACGCGTGGCAACCAGGCCCTTGTCGCGTCCGTCCGCGGCGATCAGGCGGTTGGCCAGCTCCAGCACCTGGGGCGTGGACCGGTAGTTGCGGACCAGCATGATCTCGCGCGCCCCCGGCCAGCGGGCCGCGAAGGTCCTCAGGAACTCGGGGGAGGCGCCGGTGAACGAGTAGATCGTCTGGTCCTCGTCCCCCACGACGCACACGTCCCGGCGGTCGCCCAGCCACAGTTCCAGCAGGCGCTCCTGGAGTGGGTTCGTGTCCTGGTACTCGTCCACGCTGAACCAGCTCTTGCGGGCGCGCACCGTGGCCGCGGCCTCTTCGTCGCTCTCGAGCAGCGCGACGGTCTCCACCAGCAGGTCGTCGAAGTCGATCCGGTTCGCGCGCAGCTTCGCTCGCTCGTAGCCTTCGTACGTGCGCACGAACAGGTCGACCGGAACCGGTGGCTCCCGGTGCGCAGCAGCCGCCGCAGTCGCATAGCCCTTCGGGGCAACTCGCTGGGACTTCGCCCACCCGATCTCGTCCGCGATGTCCCTGTACGGCGTGAAGCGGTACTGGCCCGGCAGCTGCCGCGCGAGCCGGCCGATGATCGGCCGCGCGGAGTCCAGTAGCTCCGGGACCGGTGTCCCGTCGTGGCGGGACGGCCAGAAGTGGCGCAGCTGGCTCAGGGCCTGTGCGTGGAACGTCCGGGCCGTGACGCCGGGCAGGCCCAGGACGCGCAGCCGCTCGACCATCTCGCCGGCGGCCTTCTCCGTGAAGGTGACCACCAGCACCTGGTCCGGCGGCACCACGTCCGTGGCAACCGCGTACGCCGTGCGCCGGCTGATGACCCGCGTCTTGCCGGATCCGGCACCCGCCAGGATGACCACGGGGCCGCTGGTCGCGATGACAGCTTCGCGCTGCTCGGGGTCGAGATCGGCGAGAAGGGCGTCGGGATCGAGGCGTGGCACGTACCGAGCCTAGCAGGGGCGGATCAACCGGGGCTCACCGGCGTGCACGGAACCATCCGGCGGCGTGCGAGGCGCCCCGGGCGCGGACCGTCAACCGGCGCCGGACGGGGTTGTTCCGGCGACCAGCGCGGCGGTCCGGGCCAGCCACTCCGGCACGTCGGCATCGTGATAGCGGCGCTCGGTTGGCTCGATGTGGTCGAGGAAGTGCTGGTAGATCAGCGCCTGGCGGGCGGCGGCCACCGGAGCGACGAGCCGCATCGCCTCGACCGGATCCGATCCCGGGCGGTGGCGCCGCCAGGCGTCGGTCCAATGATCGCGCACCGTGGCCCGGGCCTCCGCGGGCGCGCGGTCCAGGAACGCCGACAGGTCCAGCAACGGGTTGCCGATGCCGCAATCGCCCCAGTCCAGCAGCGTGAGCGCGTGGTTCCCGGCGCCGGCGCCCTCGTCGCCCCGCAGGTCGCCGCCACCGCGCACGTTGCCCGGGTGGAAGTCGCCGTGGACGATGGTGTCCGGAAGGTCGCAGGCGGCGATCGCGTCGAAGCGCGCGGGGAGCCCCGCCACGAAGGCGTCGAGCCCGGCCAGGACGGCAGCCGGCAGCGTCGCGCCCTGACGCTCCACCACGTCCGCGATCCCGGAGGTCAGCCTCGGGCCGCGCCAGTCCGGCAGGTCGATCGACCGCAGCTGGTCCGTCCGCCCGATCCAGGCCACCTGGAGGTCCACCAGCAACGAGACCATCTCCAGCAGCTCGTCCAGGCCGGCGTCGTACCGGTCTGAGCCCGCGATGTCCGCGAGCAGGATCCGGCCGCGGTCGTGACCGAGGAGGCGGGGGACCGGCCCACCCTGCAGGCGGCGCAGGATGTCGCCCTCGTGCGCGAAGAACGGCGGCACGACCTTCAGCCACGCCGCGCCCTCCCGGAGCGGCAGCCGCCAGATGCTCGACAGGTTCCAGCTCCGGAGCTGCTCGGCGTGCCCCACGCGCTCGAGGCGCCGGCGGCGGAGGACACCCTCGGCCCAGGCCAGGTCCGCCGCGGGTCCCCCGGGAGTCGCCCAGCCGAGGCGCAGCGGCTGCTCGTCCAGGTGGCCGTCGAACGGGACCAGGCGCAGGGCGATGTCGGGCGGGACGTGACCACGCGGCTCGGCGAGGTACGTCACGCCGCCGCCCTGGGGATGGGGCAGCTCCGTGTCGAGCAGCCGCAGGACCACGATCTCCAGCCCGAAGCGGTCCCGCACGCCCTGGACCACGGGCTGCGCCTCCTGCCACCACGGCGTGGCCACCGGGAACTCCGGCAGCCGCCCCAGGACGGTCCCGTCGCGCGCGACGAGCACGACCGACGCGCGCCGCTCGGGGATCGTCACGCCGTCGTTCCGGCGTGCGGGCAGACGTGCGGGGAGGTCAACAGTTCACGTTCGGCATGGGGTCATGGTATCGGGGGTCGGACGATGACCCCGCCAAGGGCCCCGGAGCGTGGTTCCGGCCGAGCCGTGGCTGGTACGTGACCGTACCTGGCCGCGGGCTGTTCCAGGCACCAGGCGAGCCTCGCCACGAGACCCATCTTGATCGTGAACCCATTATTCTTCGGGCGCCGCCGCCGCGGACGAACCGCCGCCGAGATGCCGCTGCGCAGGAGAGCCACCGTGTCCGCCCCCGACACCGTTCCGCCGCTCGATCCTGACGTGGCGTACTGGCTGGAGATGGCCGAGGCGGCGGCCTACCAGGACACCTACGCAGGGGCCGCGGCCATTGCCGGGGACCCGTGCGGTGCCCGGTTCGCCATCATCGGCGGCGCCGACGTCCATGCGCTCACGGCGCTCGACTTCTCCTTCTTCAACCGCACCGTTGGTCTCGGGACGGCTCGGCCGGCCACACGCGAGGACGTCGCTGCCGTCTCGGCGTTCTACCGGGACCTGGGCCTCGGGCAGTCGGTGATCCACGTCGCGCCAGGCGCGGAGCCGGCTGAGCTCGTGGACTGGGTCGGCGAGGAGGGCTACACTCCCGGTCGGCGCTGGGTGAAGGTGTGGCACGACCTGCGCGAGATCGCCGAGCCGTCGCCGGCACTGCGGATCGAGGTCCTCGACGCGGAAGGGGCGGACACGTTCGCGGAGGTCTGCGCCACCGCGTTCGAGATGCCCCCGATCGTCGCACCCCTGGTGGCCGCGACCCTTGGGCGGCCGGGCTGGACCCACTATCTTGGCTACGAGGGCGCGACCCCGGTGAGTGCCGCCGCGATGTACGTCACCGAGGGCATCTCGTGGCTCGGGTACGGGTCCACGCTCGAGGCGAGCCGCGGGCGCGGCTGGCAGACGGCGATGTTCCTGCGCCGGCTCCGGGACGCGCGCGCCGCCGGCTGCCGCATGACGATCACGGAGACCGGCGAGGAGACCGAGGACGATCCGGTCAACCACTCCTACCGGAACATGCTCCGGACGGGGTTCCGCCTGGCCTATGCGCGGCGGAACTACGTCCGCGTTCCCTCCGCGGCCGGCTGACCTTCCGCGGCCGGCTGACCTTCCGCGGCCGGCTGACCCAGCACGGCCGGCTGACCCGGCTCGGACAGCCGGTACCGGGGGATCCGGCGCCGCTCCCCCGCCCCGCGGTTCGTGCCCCTGCCCAGCCCCAGCACGAGGGCGGCGAACAGCAGCACCCAGACGGCCGACGCGGCCACCGACACCAGAGGCCCCAGGGAGACGGGGATCCCCCATAGCTGGCCCGCCAACAGCGTGAGGGTCGTGACCAGGCTCTCGATGATGAACAGCGCCCCGGCCACGGCGCCCACCGCCCACGCCCGCCGCGGCACCAGTGCGGCGCCGAAGCCGACGAGCAGCCGGGCCCCGACGATGTACCAGGCCGCGTAGACCGCCACCGAGATCGCGAGCGACACCATGTCGAGGACCCCGTTCTGGAAGACGGCCAACCCGTTGGCGACGACGACCGGGACGAGGTACACGAGCTCCAGGCCGACGGCGGCAGCCGTGATGACAACCAGCGCCGCACGACGTGGACGCGCGCCAGCATCGAACAGCCCGTCGGAGAGGGCCCATGCCCCCGCGAGGGAGACGACCCCGATCGCCAGCGAGACGAGGACCATGGCCGCGTCAACCGGGCTGAACGTCCCATACAGGCTTGTTGGGCCTTCCTGCTCGAGGATCCAGCCCTGGAGGGCACGCATCACCGGTTGTGCGAGCTGCACCAGCGCCAGGAGCACCAGGCCCCGGAACAGCCATGGGTTCCGGCGCCGCGCACCCGGGAACCCCAGGAGCAGTCCCGCCGGCAGCGCCAGCAGCGCCACCTCGCCGAGGGTGCGCACCACCA
>DATCGK010000232.1:0-2948 GCA_036508975.1 Candidatus Limnocylindrales bacterium | reverse complement strand
TTGCCGCCGCAGTGAACCTCGCGAGGCTCGCGGTGCTCGGGCTCGTCCGGTCGGGTGGAACCTGGGCGGTCCGGACGGGCTGACGGGGCTGGAGACAGGGATCAGACCACCTGCGCCAGGGCGTCGTGCAGGCACCCCCGGATCGCACCCGGGCCGTTGCGGTGGCCCGATCGAACGACACCTGCCGCGGGGCACCACCGGAAGCGCCCGCGCCCTCCTGTCAGGCGTTCAGAACGCGCGTTTGACACCAGCCACCTAGCGCCCACATCGTGATCAGCCTCCAACCGTGGCGTCAAGTGCCATCGGGGGGATCGAGGATCTCCAGAACCTGTTGATGGTGTCGCTGGTTTCTCAGCTGCGCCTCTGGTGTCATTGACGAACCCTCGCAGACGCCGGCGTGACCTGTTGCGAGAGGGGCGCGACTGCAACAGCCCGTGGAGTCGCGCGTCATAGACACAGGAGCGGAAGGCTCTCAGCGGCACAGATCCCAGCCGCCGGGACCGCGCCAGGTTGGGAGGTGCGTCGTGGCTGCATCTGAGGGGCACGCGGGTGGTCCGGCGAGCCGCTCTCGACACGTCGCCTCGGCGATCGTCCTGCTCGGAATGGCAGCCTTTGCGACGTGGAACGTTGTCCACAACTCCAACTGGGCAGAGGTCGTGCTCCCCTTCGGCTCGCAATACCGAGCCGACGTGTCCGCCGCCTGTGGGCTCGCGGTGATCTGCTGGGCAGGCGGACTGGGACTGCTGACAGGGACCTCCGTCGGCGTGTGGCTTGGACGCCTCGGAGCCGCGGTTCTCCTGGTCCTGGGGGCCTGGTTCCTGTGGGACCACGTCGTCCACCCAAACGGGTCAACGCTGTACGGAGACCCCCTGCTGATCGTTGTTCCCATGAGTGCCCTCCTGATGGGAGCGGGGATCGGCATGCTGGTCGCCCTGCGACCGAGAGCCGACCGTCGCGCCACGGCTGGCGGTCCGAGCGGACCGGAGGTCTGACCGGGCGGCCGGGGCCTCCTTGCGTCTGGTGACATTGACGCACGCTGGCCGAGCCGACAGCCCTGTCGCCTGACGCTGTGGTCTGGGTGGTCGGTGAGTCACCGACGACTTGCGGAACCGGCGCCTCCGAACATCGTCAGCATGACGTTCGGTCATGACACAGCCGTGCCAGAAGACGACACTGGCGCCAGAGTCCGGGATCAGGGCAGGTATGCGCGGCCCGGGTTCGCGCCGCAGGCGCGGGAGAACGCCATGACCGATGAGAAGATCATCGAGCGCGAGACCGTCACAGAGGACAGCCCCGCCAAGACCGTCGAGAAGAACTACGTGTCGGGCACCCCGCACCACGGCGACGAGGAGGCGGGCGGCGCCCTTACCGGCGGAGTCGCCGGAGCGGCTGTCGGTGCCGTTGTCGGCGGCCCTGTCGGTGCCGTTGTCGGCGGCGCGATCGGCGCTACCTCCGGCGCAACGATCGGCGCCGTCGATACGAGGAAGAAGGACGAGGTCGACGAGGTCGTCGTCACCAAGGAGGAGCGGCGCCCGTAGCTCGGCAACGAGCCACACGATCACGACCCCCCGCGCCGCAGGGCGCGGGGCTCGTGACGAATCTGGAGACGAAGATGAACTATCGAAGTGGTGGCATTGGGATCGTCGGCGTGATCGTGATCGTGATCGTGGTCCTCTTCCTGCTCGGCAGGCTTTAGGCCGGATCCAGCGATCGACTCGGTCGGTGAGCGTGCACGGATGACGGCGAGGCCGCCAGCCATCGCCCCGGCCACGACTTGACCCAACCTCCAGCAGAAGCCACATCCCTCGTCCATCGCGGGCGAGGGATGTTCCCTGTCCGGGATCGGCCATCGCATCATCCCGACCGACGACCTGCCCGCCCCCGGCACGCGCGCGTGTGATTGGTGAAGTCGTAACGACCTCCGGACGCTCCGGGCGCAGGCTGCCGGCCATGGCGGTCGAGCTTCGGGAGCTGACCCGGCGCTGACGGCCAACAGTGGAGGAGAGTTCCCAAACATCCAGGCGCTGGCTCCCTTCATCTACGGCCCGGCTGGGCGGGCCGCTGAGCCCGATCCGGGCTCTCGGATGGATGCGTCGAGCCGCCGTTTCGATTTCGGACTCGACAGCCTCTTGGATGGCCTCGCTGCACGGCTGGATCGCCGACGCGTCACGATCGCCGGAGCGCCTGGCGCCGGTCCCTGCAACTGACGCAGCCCGAGTGCACCAAGCGGCGGGCCGTGGGCGGTGGGTTCGCCTGACGCCTCACCACCATGGCAAGATCGTGCCGATCGCCTATGAGTGTTCGAGCGCGGCTGGACGCGCGGCGCCGAGCTTCGCTGCCTGGGTGATGATCAGCTTGGCGTACCGCCTGGCTGGCCAGCCACGTCGCTGCGCCCCGACGGGATGTATTCGCAGATCCATGGGACGCCTGCTCGCACCTTCCGAGAGTCGCGAACGGCGGGACAGCACGAGTGAGCTGGAAGACGCCTGAGCCGCCGGATCCGTGCTGAACGGGCACCCGCGCGCAGCCCGTCCGGGAACGAGGTTCTCTCGGCTCCGGCAGGAGGTGGCAGAGGGAAGTCGGCCGACTTGTGTGCAGCCTGCGGCATGGACCGGCGTAGGCGTGGTCCGATGGCAGTCGTGCGGAGGTTCGGTCAATCCCCCGGCTTGGCGCTAGCCCACGCCTCCGCCCGATCCGGCCGCCCGAACCAGTAGCCCTGGCCGAACTCCACGCCCAGCGCGGTGAGCGTGCGGGCCTCCTCCTCGGTCTCGACACCTTCCGCGATGAGCCTGCACCCGGCGGTGCGCGAGAAGTGGCGCATCCCCACCACAAGCGCCTGGCGTCCGACGTCGACGTTCACCCGGCGCACGATGCTGATGTCAAGCTTCACGAGGTCAGGCCGCAGGTCGATGATGTGGCCGAAGTTGGCGACGCCGGCCCCTGCGTCG
>DATCGK010000231.1:0-6657 GCA_036508975.1 Candidatus Limnocylindrales bacterium | reverse complement strand
CGCGGCCACCGCGACGCCGGCCCGGTAGTTCATCAGGTTGGCGAAGATGAGCGGGACACCAGCGAGCCCGCCCGGCACGGTGATGTCGACCGAGGAGTGCCCGGCCAGGACCTTGGCACGCCCGCTGCGGCTGAAGCGGGCCTTGCCCTCGACCTGGAGGGCGGTGCCGCTGGGCCAGTTGTTCGCGGCCCGGACGCCGATCCCTGTCGCGAGGACGGCGCGTCGGGTGCGCGGACCGGGGGTGGGGTTGGTGGCCATCGTCAAGCTCCCTGCGCTGCGGGCGGGGCACGGGCGCGCCACTGCTCGCTCATCGCGCGAATATGGCCGAACCGGTCCGCGCCGTCCCCCCAGCGTCGATGCCTTGCCCCGCGACGCCGTTGACCTGAGGCAGCCGCGGGGCAAGGATTGGGTGCAGGGCGCAAAATGGGGCGCAAACGGCGTCCCCGGCTTCTGCGCGAGCGGAACCGCCGGACGGCCCACCACCGAGGTGACCTTCGGACCGCAGCGCGGGGCCGAGGGCAGGTAACGCCAACGGGTGACCCCGGGCGACGATCCGGCGGTCACGAAGCACCAGCGAGGTTCCATTGCACCAGGTCGTCGAGCGCGAGCAGCTCTCCCCGAACGTCGTCCGCCTCGTCGTCGAGGCTCCCCGGATCGCGAAGGTCCGGCGTCCCGGCCAGTTCGTCATCGTCCGCTCGGGTCCGGGCGGCGAGCGCATCCCGCTGACGATCGCCGACAATGATGCCGAGGCCGGCACGATCACCCTGATGATCCAGGCCGTCGGCGTCAGCACCACCGAGCTCACCAACCTCCAGGTCGGTGACGCCATCCAGGACGTCGCCGGCCCCCTCGGCCAGGAGACGGACCTGATCGCCACCGGCCACGCCGTGTGCGTCGGCGGCGGCGTCGGCACCGCGGTCATCCTGCCGATCGCCCGCGAGCTCGCGCGGCGCGGCGTACACGTGACCTGCGTCATCGGTGGCCGCTCGCGGGAGTGGGTCATCCTGGAGCCCGAGCTCCGAGCCTGCGGCGATGTCGTGGTCTGCACCGACGACGGCAGCTACGGCCGCCATGGCTTCGTCACCCAGGCCCTCAAGGACCTGCTGGACGCCGGCGGCATCGATGCGGTCTACGCGGTCGGCCCCGTGCCGATGATGCGGGCCGTGTCCGAGATGACCCTCCCGTACGACGTCGAGACCATGGTCTCGCTCAACGCGATCATGGTGGACGGTACCGGGATGTGCGGCGGCTGCCGGGTCACGATCGGTGGCGAGACCAAGTACGCCTGCGTGGACGGCCCCGAGTTCGACGCCCACAAGGTGAACTTCCAGGAGCTCGCGGACCGCCTGACCACGTACCGGACCTTCGAGCAGGCGGCGCTGCAGCGCCAGAAGGACGACGAGGCGAAGGGTGCCTGCGCGACCACAGAGGTGAAGGCATGACCGTGCCCGCGTCCCCGGTGCCGGCGGAGGGATCCGACGACGCACCCGCCAAGCCCAAGCTCAGCAACAAGGAGCGGATGACCATCGGCCGGGTGTCCATGCCCGAGCAGGAAGGCGAGGTCCGCGCCCGGAACTTCAGCGAGGTCAACCTCGGCCTCACCTACGAGCTGGCGATGCTGGAGGCGGAGCGCTGTATCCAGTGCCCCAAGCCGTTCTGCGTGGACGGCTGCCCAGTCCGGGTCGATATCCCGCGGTTCATCAAGCTCATGCGCGAAGGCGACATGGCCTCCGCCGCGGAGAGCCTCCTCGGTGACAATGCCCTCCCCTGCGTGACCGGCCGCGTCTGTCCGCAGGAGACGCAGTGCGAGGGCGTCTGCATCCGGATCAAGAAGGGCGACTCCGTCGCCATCGGCTACCTCGAGCGGTTCGTGGCCGACTGGGCGATGCAGCACCCCGAAGCGCTGCCGGTCCTGCATCCCACCAAGACCGGCAAGAGGATCGGGATCGTGGGCTCCGGGCCGGCCGGCCTCACCGCCGCCGGCGAGCTCGCCCACAAGGGCCACGACGTCACGGTCTTCGAGGCATTCCACGCCCCGGGTGGCGTCCTGATCTACGGCATCCCGGAGTTCCGGCTGCCGAAGGACATCGTCCAGGCCGAGGTGGACCGGCTGGTCCGCGACGGCGTCAAGCTCCAGGTCGACGCGATCATCGGCCGCACCTACACCGTCCCGGAGCTGCGCGAGGAGTTCGACGCGCTGTTCCTTGCCGTCGGCGCCGGCCTGCCGGTGTTCATGAACGTCCCCGGCGAGAACTTCAAAGGCGTCTACTCGGCCAACGAGTACCTGACCCGCGTCAACCTGATGGGCGCCTGGAACCCGGACTCCAAGACCCCGATCCTCCACGGCCAGCGGGTCGTGGTGGTCGGTGGCGGCAACGTGGCGATGGACTCCGTCCGGACCGCGAAGCGCCTGGGCGCCGCCCAGGCGACCATCGTCTACCGCCGCTCCGCGGACGAGCTCCCGGCCCGTCAGGAAGAGGTCCACCACGCGATCGACGAGGGCGTGGTGTTCGACTACCTCACCGCCCCGATCGAGGTCCTCGCGGACGAGAACCGGTGGGTCACCGGCATCAGGTGCGTGAAGATGGAGCTCGGCGAGCCCGACCGGAGCGGCCGGCGACGGCCGATCAGGATCGAGGGCTCAGAGTTCACGATCGACTGCGATCTCGTGGTCGTGGCCATCGGCACCAAGGCCAACCCGCTCCTCACCGGCAGCGCTCCCGAGCTCACGGTCAACGAGTACGGGTACCTGCTCGCGGACGAGTACGGCATGACGAGCATGCCCGGCGTCTTCGCCGGCGGCGACATCGTGCGTGGCGCCGCCACCGTGATCCTCGCCATGGGCGACGGCAAGCGGTCTGCCTTCGCGATCGACTCCTGGCTCAACGGCGTCTGGCCGCCGGTCGGGGCGGACAAGGAGACCCCGCAGAAGGTGCCCGCGGCCGGCTGAGCGGAGCCCGCGACCGTGGTCCGGGATTCCGTCGACGGCAGCGTGATTCCGCAGAATGTGCCAATAGGCACTGCATCGAACCCTCGGGTACCCGGACCATCTGGGCCACCGAGTGCGCCCCCCGGCGTGCTCACACGGTCAGGCGGCGGAAGCCGCCTGTCGAAGGAGGCGGGAGCGGGCATGGACAAGATCCTGCGCATCGACATGGGCGCCGAGGGCGGCCCCGCGACGACGGTCGAGCCGGTCGGGCAGTACGCCGGCCTGGGCGGCCGTGCCATGACCTCGATCGTGGTCAGCAAGGAAGTCGACCCTCTCTGCCATCCCCTGAGCGCCGCGAACAAGCTCGTGTTCGCTCCGGGCCTGCTCACCGGCTCGGCCGCCTCGACCAGCGGCCGGATCTCGGTCGGCTGCAAGAGCCCGCTGACGGGCGGCATCAAGGAAGCGAACGCCGGCGGCCAGGCGGGCCAGGCGCTGGCGCGGCTCGGCTACGCCGCGGTCATCGTCGAGGGCCAGCCCGCCGGCGACGACCTGTGGACGATCAGGATCGACCGGCACGGCGTGTCGTTCAAGGTCGACAACAGCCTCAGGATGACCGGGACCTACGCCACGGTCGAGAAGCTCGTCCGCGAGTACGGTTCCAGGGTCACCTTCATGGTCATCGGCCAGGCCGGTGAGATGAGGCTCGCCGGCGCCTCGATCGCTGCCTGCGACCGCGAGCGGCGCCCCACCCGGCACATGGGCCGCGGCGGCGTCGGTGCCGTGATGGGCTCCAAGAAGATCAAG
Source organism: Candidatus Limnocylindrales bacterium (assembly GCA_036508975.1). Classification (GTDB taxonomy): domain Bacteria; phylum Chloroflexota; class Limnocylindria; order Limnocylindrales; family CSP1-4; genus CAIXZV01. The sequence continues at coordinate 2,924 of DATCGK010000231.1, read as the reverse complement.
GCGTTCATCCTCGACGAGACCGGCACATCACAGCGCCAGCCGCTGCACCCGAAACGCTTCAAGGCCGCCGCGAAGATCTTCAACGACGGCCTCCGCAGCCACGGTGTCTCGGGGCAGGGTCTGCCCCTCTTCGGCACCAACGTGCTGACCAACATCCTCAACGAGGTCGGCGGCTACCCCACCCGCAACTTCAGCTCGGGCCAGTTCGAGGACGCGACGAAGATCAGCGGCGAGACCCAGGCCGCGACCATGACCGAGCGCGGCGGCGAGCCGACCCACGCGTGTCACCGCGGCTGCATCATCCAGTGCTCGGGCATCTACAACGACGCGACCGGCAAGTACCTCAGCAAGCAGGCCGAATACGAGACCGTCTGGTCGCACGGCGGCCACTGCGGCATCTCCGACCTCGACATCATCCAGCAGCTCGACCGCATGGACGACGACTTCGGCCTGGACACGATCGAGACCGGCGTCGCGATCGGCGTCGCGATGGAGGGCGGCCTGCTGCCCTTCGGCGACGGCGAGGGCGCCATCCGCGTCCTCGCGGAGGTCGGCCAGGGCACCCCGCTCGGCCGGATCATCGGAAGCGGTGCCGCGGCCACGGGCAAGGCATTCGGCGTCTCGCGCGTGCCGGTGGTGAAGGGCCAGGCTCTCCCTGCATACGACCCGCGCGCCGTCCAGGGCATGGGCGTCACGTATGCGACCACCCCCATGGGCGCCGACCACACGGCCGGCTACGCCGTCACGGCAAACGTGCTCAAGGTCGGCGGGTTCGTCGACCCGCTCCGGACCGAGGGCCAGGTCGACCTGTCGCGGGCCCTCCAGATCAATACGGCCGTGATCGACTCGAGCGGGATGTGCCTGTTCGTGGCATTCCCGGTCATCGACCAGCCGGAGACGTTCACCGCCTTCGTGGAGCTCGTCAACAGTTTCTATGGCATCGAGGCCGACGTCACGGCGTTCGGCCAGCAGATCCTGTCGGCCGAGCGTGACTTCAACGCCCGCGCCGGGTTCACGGCGATCGATGATCGCCTGCCGCGCTTCTTCGAGACGGAGCCGCTCGCCCCGCACAACGTCACCTTCAATGTGACGCACGAGGAGCTGGACTCGGTCTTCAACTGGTAGTCGCTGTAACCTCCCGGGGGGCGAGCCGCACCGGCCGACGGCGCGCCTCGCTCCCCCAGCGCGCCTCGCTCCCCCGGCGCGCCTGCCGTGGCCCCGATCGGAGCGCCGATGAGCGTCCCTCTGCCCGTGCTCAACCCCGTGCTCAACCCCGTGCCGGCCCACCGGCGTGCCCATCCGTCCAAACTGTTCGTCGAGGTCACGACGCGCTGCAATCTCCGCTGTGCGATGTGCGTGAAGTACGCGCCGGGGCAGGGCCTGGTGGAAGGCGACATGACCGAGGAGACGTTCGAGCGCCTCTCGCCCGCCTTTCCGCACCTCGAGTCGCTGGTGCTCAATGGCATCGGCGAGCCGCTCCTCCACCGGGGCCTCGAGGGGTTCATCGCGCGCGCGAAGAAGAGCATGCCGGCCGATGCCTGGGTCGGCTTCCAGACCAACGGCCAGCTCATCGGCCCCCGCCGCGCGGAGGCGCTCGTGGCGGCCGGCGTGGACCGGATCGCGATCTCCGCGGACGCCGTGAGCCCCGAGCGGCTCCGCACGATCCACGGTGGGGCCCGGCTGGAACCCATCGAGGCCGCCGCGGGACGCCTCCACGACAGCGCCGGGGTCCTCGGGCGGCGACTCTCCCTCGGTCTCGAGTTCGTCGCGATGCGCGACAACCTCGACCAGCTGCCGCTGCTCGTGCGCTGGGCGGCACGTCACCGATTCGAGTTCATCATCGTCAGCCACCTCCTCGCCTACGATCCGTCGATGGCGGAGCACGCCGCATTCAGCCCCGCGTCCGACCGGGCGCTGGCGGTGTACCGGACCTGGCGCTCCCGGGCAGAGGCTGACGGGGTCGACCTCCGTCGCTACCTGCAGTCGCGCCACCGGGTCACACCGCCGGAGGAGGACGAGCGCGCGATCCGGCTGGTGAGGGAGATGGTCGAGGACGCCAGGGCCCGCGGCATCTCGCTCAGGATCGCGGACCTGCTGCACTTCGACGAGGCGCGGCTCGATGCCACCGAGGCCGTCTTCGCCGAGGCCGCGTCGCTGGCCGCCGAATTGGGTGTCGAGCTCCGGCTGCCCGCGACCGTGCCCACCCAGGTCCGGCGCTGCGAGTTCGTGGAGGAGGGGTCCGCGTTCGTCTCCTGGGACGGCGACCTCCACCCGTGCTACTTCCTGTGGCACCGGTTCGACTGCTACCTCGGCGGGGTCGCAAAGACCGTCCGGCCGCGGTCGTTCGGGAATGTCGGCGACGCTGGGATCCTCGAGACCTGGAACGGGCAGCCGTGGCGGACGTTCCGCGGCGACGTCACCCGGTATGACTTCCCGTTCTGCTACGACTGCAACCTCGCGATGTGCGACTACGTCCAGGACGGCGACTTCGAGCAGGACTGTCACCTGGTCCAGGTGCCGTGTGCCGCGTGCCTGTGGTGCACGGGGCCGTTCCAGTGCCTGCGCTGAACGACGGCACCGGCAAGCCGCCGGGGCGCCGCGCCTCGATCCCCCGATCGCCGGCTCGCGTGTCCCTCGCCGGCCGTCAGGCCACTGCGCCCGCGAGAGCGCGCAGTGCCGCCAGCGCCTGGTCGATGTCGTCGTCGGTCGTGAACGCGCCCGGCGACAGGCGCACCGTGCCATGCGGCCAGGTCCCAGCCGTCCGGTGCGCGAGAGGCGCGCACTGGAGCCCCGCCCGGACGGCGATCCCGAACGAGCTGTCGAGCGCGGCACCGAGGTCGACGGGCTCCCAGCCCACGAGCGTGATCGAGACCGTCGCGATCTGCCGTGCGGTGTCGCCCGTGCCATGGACCGTCACGCCGGGG
>DATCGK010000230.1:0-19441 GCA_036508975.1 Candidatus Limnocylindrales bacterium | reverse complement strand
GGACGGTGCGGATCTGGGAGCTGGCGTCGGGGACGTGCGTGCGGACGTTGCAGGGACACACCGATTGGGTCAGTGCGGTGGCGGTGTCGCCGGATGGGCACTGGGTGGTGTCCGGCAGTCGCGACGGGACGGTGCGGATCTGGGAGCTGGCGTCGGGGACGTGCGTGCGGACGCTGGAGGGAGGCACCGGTTGGGTCAACGCGGTGGCGGTGTCGCCCGACGGTCGCTGGGTGGTCTCCGGCGGCAACGACCACACGCTGCGGATCTGGGGCCTCGACTGGGAGTACGAGTTCCCGGAGCCGGTCGACTGGGACGAGGGAGCCCGGCCATATCTGGAGATCTTCCTGACGCTGCACACCCCCTGCGGCCTGGACGGGCTGTCCCGCGAAGGGGAGCCCGCCTGGTCGGAGGAGGCGTTCGGGCAACTGTGCACCGAGCTCGGGGTGCGGGGGTCCGGGTGGCTGCGCCCGGCGGGGGTGCGGGCTAGGCTCGAGGCCCTCGCGGCCGGGCGGGGATGGCACCGGGAGGCCTGATGGAGGCGCGCTTCTGCATCGCCTGCGGGCAGCCCTTCACCGCGACGGGGGATGCGGACCGCTGCCCGGCGTGCGCCGGCCCGGCGGAGGCGGAGCGGCTGGTGGTGGCGCCCGCCACGGTGCTCGCCGAGTCGGTCGCGGAGGCAGGAGCGACGCGTCGCTTCCCCACCGCCCCGGAGGTGCCCGACACCTGGGCGAGCGGTGATCTGCTGCTGGAGCAGTACGAGGTGCGGGGGGTCCTCGGCGAAGGCGGCATGGGGACCGTCTACCGCGTCCACCACCGGGGCTGGGACCTCGACCTGGCGGTCAAGTCCCCGAAGCCCGCGATGCTGGCCCAGGCGGGAGGGGGCGCGGCGTTCACCGCCGAGGCGGAGGCGTGGGTGGAGCTCGGGCTCCATCCCCACATCGTCACCTGCCACTACGTGCGCACCCTCGGGGGGATCCCCCGGGTCTTCGCCGAGCTCGTGGAGGGCGGCAGCCTCGCTGACTGGATCGCCGACGGCCGGCTCTATGCCGGGAACCCGGACGCCGTGCTGGCCCGCCTGCTCGACGTGGCCATCGGGTTCGCCTGGGGCCTGGGCTATGCCCACGCCCAGGGCCTCATCCACCAGGACGTCAAGCCCGCCAACCTGCTGCTTACCCCGGACGGGGTGGCCAAGGTGACCGACTTCGGGCTGGCGGGCGCCAAGGGAGAGGTGGGGGGCACCCCGGCCTATTACTCCCCGGAGCAGGCGGACGCGCTGGCCCAGGCGCAGGCGGGGGTGCCGGCCGCTGAGCGCACGGCCCTCACGCGCGGCACCGACGTGTGGTCCTGGGCGGTCTCGGTGCTCGAGCTGTTCACCGGCGAGCGCACCTGGCAACACGGGGTGGCGGCGGCGGGCGTGCTGGCCCGCTACCTCGCGGAGGGCCCGGCGCTGGCCGGTCCCCCGGCCATGCCCGGGTCGCTGGCCGCCCTGCTGCGCGACTGCCTGCAGAAGGACCCGGCCGAGCGGCCCCCCGACTTCGAGGCGATCGCCGCGCGGCTGGTCGACATCTACGAGGAGGCGACGGGGACGGCCTATGGGCGGCCCCGTCCGAAGCCGGGCGCGCTGCTGGCCGACCAGCTCAACAACAAGGCGCTCAGCCTGCTCGACCTCGAGCACCCGGCCGAGGCCGAGCGCCTGTGGGAGGAGGCCCTGGCCGCCGACCCCCACCACAGCGAGGCCACCTACAACCACGGGCTCTGGGCCTGGCGGCACGGCGCGATCACCGACCTCGACCTAGTCGCCCGACTCGAGGAGGTCCGCGCCTCGCATCCGGCCACCGGACGCGACGAGCTGCTGCTGGCGCGCGTGCAGATCGAGCGCGGCGATGCCGAGGCGGCGCGTGCACTCCTCGCCGCGGCGCAGCAGCGCTCCCCCGCCGATACCGAGGTGCGGGCGGCCCTGGCCGCGCTGCCGACCGATCCGCTCGCCTGGTGCGGCCTCCGCCACACCCTCCAGGGCCACACCGCACCGGTCGACGCGGTGGCGGTGTCGCCGGACGGTCGCTGGGTGGTCTCCGGGAGCCGGGACCACACGCTGCGGATCTGGGATCCGGCGTCGGGGACGTGCCTGCGGACGCTGGAGGGTCACACCGGATGGGTCCAGGCGGTGGCGGTGTCGCCCGACGGTCGCTGGGTGGTCTCCGGCAGCTGGGATAAGACAGTGCGGATCTGGGATCCGGGGTCGGGGGCGTGCCTGCGGACGTTGCAGGGTCACACCAACTGGGTCCAGGCGGTGGCGGTGTCGCCCGACGGTCGCTGGGTGGTCTCCGGCAGCGGCGACGGGACGCTGCGGATCTGGGACCCCGAGTCGGGAGCGTGCGTGCAGACGTTGCGGGGCCACACCGCACCGGTCGACGCGGTGGCGGTGTCGCCGGACGGTCGCTGGGTGGTCTCCGGCAGCTCGGACAAGACGCTGCGGATCTGGGACCCCGGGTCGGGGGCGTGCCTGCGGACGCTGCCGGGCCACACTGACTCGGTCCCTGCGGTGGCGGTGGCGCCCGACGGTCGCTGGGTGGTCTCCGGCAGCGAAGATCACACGGTGCGGATCTGGGACCCGGGGTCGGGGGCGTGCCTGCGGACGCTGCAGGGCCACACCGAACTGGTCACCGCGGTGGCGGTGGCGCCGGACGGTCGATGGGTGGTCTCCGGCAGCAGGGACAAGACGGTGCGGATCTGGGATCCCGAGTCTGGGGTGTGCCTGCGGACGCTGCAGGGCAACACCGGTTGGGTCTCCGCGGTGGCGGGGTCGCCGGACGGCCGCTGGGTGGTCTCCGGCGGCGCCGATAAGACGGTGCGGCTCTGGCAGCTCGGGTTTGGCGAGGCGGCGGGGTATGCGCTGGCGCGCCCCCGGGCCAGCAGCGAGGTGCTCGGGGTGGCCGCGCAGGTGCGGGCCGCCCTCGACGAGGCGGCCCGCCACCTCAAGGCCGGCCGCCCTGCGAGGGCGGCGGAGACGGTCCGCCACGCCCGCAGCCTGCCTGGCTTCGAACGGCACCCGGCCCTCCTCGACCTGCTGCACGCGGCCGGCCGGTATGGCCGCCGGACCACCCTCAGCGAGGCCTGGGCCCGCCACACCCTCCAGGGCCACACCGACGAAGTCACCGCGGTGGCGGTGTCGCCCGACGGTCGCTGGGTGGTCTCCGGCAGCTACGATCGGACGCTGCGGATCTGGGACCCGGAGTCGGGGACGTGCGTGCGGACGTTGGAGGGCCACACCAACTGGGTCAAGGCGGTGGCGGTGGCGCCGGACGGGCGCTGGGTGGTCTCCGGCAGCTGGGATAAGACAGTGCGGATCTGGGATCCGGGGTCGGGGACGTGCGTGCGGACGCTGGAGGGCCCCACCCGATCGGTTCCTTTCGGTTCGGTTCCTGCGGTGGCAGTGTCGCCGGACGGTCGCTGGGTGGTCTCCGGCAGCGACGATCACACGCTGCGGATCTGGGACCCAGGGTCTGGGACGTGCGTGCGGACGTTGGAGGGACACACCTACTGGGTCCACGCGGTGGCGGTGTCGCCCGACGGTCGCTGGGTGGTCTCCGGCAGCGAAGACAAGACGGTGCGGATCTGGGACCCCGGGTCGGGGGCGTGCCTGCGGACGCTGCAGGGCCACACGAAAGCCGTCACCGCGGTGGCGGTGTCGCCCGACGGTCGCTGGGTGATCTCCGGCGGCGGCGACGAGACGGTGCGGATCTGGGACCCCGGGTCGGGGGCGTGCGTGCAGACGTTGCAGGGCCACACCAGCTACGTCAGTGCGGTGGCGGTGTCGCCCGACGGTCGCTGGGTGGTCTCCGGCGGCTACGACAAGACGGTGCGGATCTGGGATCCGGGGTCGGGGGCGTGCGTGCGGACGCTGCAGGGAGACACCGGACCGGTCCTTGCGGTGGCGGTGTCGCCCGACGGTCGCTGGGTGGTCTCCGGCGGCTACGACAAGACGGTGCGGATGTGGGGCCTCGACTGGGCGTACGAGTTCCCCGAGCCCGTCGACTGGGACGATGCGGCCCGGCCGTATCTGGAGACCTTCCTGACGCTGCACACCCCCTGCGGCCCGGACGGGCTGTCCCGGCTGGGTGTGCCGCGGTGGGACGAGGCCGACTTCGGCCAATTGGTGGCTGAGCTCGGGGTACGGGGGTACGGGTGGCTGCGCCCGGAGGGAGTGCGGGCTAAGCTCGAGGAGCTGGCGACCGAGCGGGGGAGGAGCGGCTGGCGTCGGCTCCTGCGGCGGTGATCGTGTGGGGTGCCATTATTCGGCCGTCACGCAGCCAGCTCGTACTCGTGGATCAGGCCGCCCAGGCGGTCGCGTCGCTGGACCTGGCGCGGTGACGCCCGCGTGGCGGGGAACGGGGTCGGTGTGGCCTCCGGAGCCCGGAGCTCGAGGGCACGGTGCGGGCGGTGCGCCTTGTAGTGCGTGACGTACTCCTGCAGCACGGCCTCGAGCTGGCGGCGGTGCGCGATCACGATCCAGTCGAGGCACTCGCGACGGAGGGTCCCGATCCAGCGCTCGCAGACCGCGTTGGCCCGGGGCGCCCGCACCGGCGTCTTGATCACCCGCAGGCCCTCCGCACGGAACACGGCATCGAACGAGCCGGCGAAGAGCGCGTCCCGATCGTGGAGGAGGAACTTCCGACTGGACAGGACGTCGCCCAGCCGGATCGCGAGGTTGCGCGCCTGCTGGGTCACCCACGCCGCAGTCGGGCGGGCGGTGACCCCGGCCAGGTGGACCCGGCGCGTGTCGAGCTCGATGAAGATGAGCACGTACAGTCGTCGGAAGAAGACCGTCTCGACGGTGAGAAAGTCGGCCGCCAGGAGATGCGCCGCCTGCGCACGCAGGAAGTCGCGCCACCGCAGGCCGAACCGCTGGCCCGCGGGATCGAGCCCCGCCTTGGCGAGCACACGGCGGATGGTGGTAGCGGAGATCTCGATCCCCAGGCCCTGGAGCTCTCCCTGGATGCGATGGACGCGCGCTTCCGGCGACGAGACTGTCATGTCGGGCGATGCTCCACCAGCGACCACTTCGCGGGCTGACTGATCCAGCGGTGGTACCCCACACAATGGCATCAGACCCATCTTCGAGTGCCACAGAATCCCCACCGTCCACTGCACGCTGTGCCAGGGGGCACTTCTCGGTGCGATGCTCGGCTACGCGCGCGCGTATACTCGCCGCCGGAGACGTGGAGCGCCACCTCCCGGGCGTTGCGAAAGGGCATGACGCCCGGGTCGAGGCGGATCGCCCAGCTGCCCAGCGAGAGGACGTCAAGTGCCACGCGTTCGGGGATGGGGAGTGGGTACGACACGGAGGGCGCCTCCGCGGCAGTCAGATGTCATGGCCGCGAACCCGCCGTCGACGGGAATGAGCGTGCCGGTCACGAACCCGGAGGCCCGCTCGGATGGCAGCCAGACGGCCGTGCCCGACGAGCTCGTGCGGCTCGCCCAGGCGCCGTACATTGGTCTCAACGCAGGACGCCTGGTGTCTATCCGTCCCCTTTTGGATGCCAGCGCGGAGATCCGATGAATCGACGTTAGATCCCGAACTCGCCCCAGCCCCGAAGAGGAGCCCGCGATGAAGCTCTCGCCAGCCGCCGAACTCGTCCTGGCCATCGGCGCAGCCGAAGCCAAAGGGCTCGGGTCCGCGCAGCTCGAAGGCGAACATCTGCTTCTCGGCGTGCTCAAGGTCGCCGACCCCTCTTCCATCCCGACGAACGTTGCGGATCAACCATCGGCGAAGACCGAGATCAGTCACCTGGCGTCCTACCTGGAGAGCAAGGGCCTGCCATCAAAGTGGATGCGTCGACGGCTGAGGTGGTTGATCGACAAGCGGCAGCCGGGTGGTGGATCGTTCGGTGGCGACCAGAGTGACGCGTGCCGGGCCATCCTGGCTCGGGCCGAGCAGCTGGCGCAGGAGTCAGGGGACGATGAGGTTCGGTTGATGGACCTCTTGTCCGCCTGCCTCGAGGCCGACGCTGCTATTCAGAAGGAGCTGTTCTCCGAGTTCGGCGTCGACCCCAGCGCCCTCCGCCCCGGCGACGACATCCGGCGGGACCTGATGGGCAAGCTCGGCGACGCGGACAGCGACGACGCTGGCACCAAGGTCGAAACCAGGAGTCGCGCTATCGCTGAGTCGCCGCTGGCCGCGTTCGGACGCGATCTGACGGCGCTCGCACGAGCGGGGAAGCTGGGTCCGATCGTCGGGCGGCGGGCAGAGATCAAAGAGATCGCCCAGATCCTCATTCGCATGAAGAAGAACAACGCCGTGCTGCTGGGTGACCCCGGAGTCGGCAAGACGGCGGTTGCCGAAGGCCTGGCCCTCTACGCAGCCCAGGATGACGCTAACGCGGCCGTCCGCGATCGCCACTTCGTCGAGGTGAGCATGGCGTCGCTCATCGCCGGTGCCAAATACCGAGGTGACTTCGAGGAGCGACTGCAGAAGGTCATCGAAGCCTCGAAGAACGACCCGAATCTCGTGCTCTTCGTCGACGAGATCCACACGATGATGGGAACTGGGTCGGGTGAAGGCTCGATGAACGCCGCCGACATCCTCAAGCCGGCCCTCGAGCGGGGCGAGGTTCGGATGATCGGTGCCACCACGGTCAGGGAGTACCGGAAGTACTTCGAGAAGGATGAAGCGCTCAAGCGGCGTTTCCAACCGGTGTGGATCGACGAGCCCAGCCACGAGGAGACTCTGGAGATCCTGGCAGGGCTGCGCCCACGCCTGCAGGCGCACCACCAGCTCGTGATACCGGACGAGGCTCTGGTAGTGGCGGTCGAGCTCGCCGGGCGCTTCCTCATCGAAGGGTTCTTCCCCGACAAGGCCATCGTGACGCTCGACCAGGCCTGCGCGGCCCGCCGGTTGCTCACGTTCAGCCCCACGGACGAGCAGCAAGAGGGGCTCGAAGTGGGGGACATCGCCAGAGTCGTTGCGAACATGACCCAGGTGCCGCCGGAAGTGGTGCTGGGTTGGGTAGAGGAGCGAGAGGCGGCCGAGGGGTCGGATGCGTTGCATTTCGACAAGGAACGGTTCCGGAGGCAACTGTCGGAGCGGGTCGTCGGCCAGGACCGGGCGGTCGAGGTGCTGGCGAGCGCGATCGGGAGGAAACGAGCGGGCGTGACCGACCCTGGCGTGCCCGTGGTCGTGCTCTTCGCCGGCCCCAGCGGCACCGGCAAGACGGAACTCGCCAAAGCCGTGGCGTCCGCGCTCTTCCACGCCGAGGACCGTCTCATCCGACTCGACATGACCGAATTCCGCGAGCCGCACTCGGGAGCCAAGATCATCGGATCACCGCCCGGCTACGTCGGCTACGGCGAGGAGACGCCGCTGGTAAGAGAGATCCGCCGGTACCCCTACTCGGTGGTGCTCCTCGACGAGATCGAGAAGGCGCACCAGGACATCCTAACGGTGTTCATGCCGGTCTTCGACGAAGGACGGCTCACGACCTCGGACGGGAAGGTCGTCAGGTTCTCAGATTCGATCATCGTGCTGACCTCGAACCTCGGGATCGCCGCCCAGGCTGCGGATCTCGGAATCGTGTTGGAGGAGCAGCTCTCCGACGAAGCACGGCGAGCGAGAGCCGCCGCCGATCTAGAGCGGGGGGTCAAGCAGGCGGTCCGGAAGCAGCTGCTGCCGGAGTTGCTCAATCGCATCCAGGAGCTGGTGGTGTTCCAGCCGCTGTCTCGTGAAGCCGTGCACCAGATCCTCGACATCCACGTGGAGAAGCTGAATCGGCGGCTGGCGGATCGCCGCATCCGGGTGTCGCTCGAACCCGCGGCCAAGGACCTGATCATGGCAGACGGCTACAGCACCGAGTACGGGGCCCGCCACCTGATCCGAGCCCTGGAGCGCTGGGTAAGCAACCCGCTCTCGGATGCGATCAACACCGGAGCGGTCCGGGCAGGCTGCTCGGTGGTCGGCCGCCGTCGAGCGACCGCTCCCGAGCAGGGTCTGGATTTCGACGTCGAGGGCGAGGACGCGGCCCGGACACTGACGTTGCCGCCGCGGGACGAGGATTAGGAGGGAGGGCAGAGTTGCCGATGTTGCGAATCCCGTACGTGTTCGAGGAGACCCCGTATGGGGCCCGGCAGGTCGACATCTACTCGCGCCTGCTCTCGAACCGGATCGTGCTCCTGACGGGGGAGATCAACGACGACGTGGCCGACATCCTGGTGGCACAGCTGTTCTACCTCGAGTCCGTGGACCGCGAGAAGGACATCTACCTTTACATCAACAGTCCGGGCGGGGTGGTGACTGCCGGTCTGGCGGTGTACGACGTAATGCAGTTCGTGAGTTGCGACATCTCCACCGTATGCCTCGGGCAGGCGGCCTCGATGGGGGCGGTGCTCCTGACCGCCGGTACGGAAGGGAAGCGCATGGCGCTTCCCCACGCACGCGTGCTGATCCACCAGCCGTTGGGGGGCGCCCAGGGGCAGGCCTCCGACGTCGAGATCCAGGCAAACGAGATGATCCGGATCAAGGGTCTTCTCAATGACATCCTCAGCAGGCACACCGGCCAGCCGCTGGAAACGATCAGGCAGGACACCGACCGGGATCGCTTCCTGACGGCCGCCGATGCCAAGAAGTATGGCCTCATTGACCGTGTGGTTGAGCATCGACCCAGGTAATCCAACGAAGGGAGTCACCCATGAAGGGTTCAACGAGCATCAAGGACATCGGGAGCTATCTCGAACGTTTCGGGTTCAAGAACTACCAGATCATCGAGGACACCCCAGATGAAGGGAAGCTGCTGACCGGCTGGGACGGCAAGTACGTCTCAGCGATCGAGGTCAACCACAAGACGAACACGGTGTTGTTCATTGTCCCGAAGATCGCCACCGCAAAGCGAGACGAGATCCCGCCGGGACGCCTGGCCGACATTCTGACGGCCATCGGCTTCGCGAACTACGCCCTAATGCTCGGCCGCTTCAGCTACGACCCAAGCGACGGGGAGCTCCGTTACGACTACGCCGTGCCGATCGACAACGCTGAGCTGACCTACGAGCAGTTCGATCATCTCATGCGTGCGACAGTGCAGTCAGTCAACTACTGGGCGCCCCGCCTCGTGTCCGCGTGCGAGGGCGCCCGAACGGGGGAAAGCATCGTCGAGAGTTTCCTGGGTCATCTCAAAGGATTCCAGTCGTAGGGACGTGATCTAGCCACCGAACGACGCGTGCGGACCGGCCCGGCCGGCCGGTCCGCGGGACCCGCCCATCCGCGCGGGCGATGGAGAGGGGAGATGCATCCCGTGGGCAAGGCAGAGGCAGCTGGCGGCATCTACCTCGTAGGCCTGATTGCCCTGTGCGCGGCGCTGGGGATGGCGGCGAGCAGCATCTGGGTCGGCCTGCTGGTGTTCGGGGGTGTGATCGCCCTCAATCTCGCGTCCACTCGGGCCATTGAGGCAGGTAGCGAGTCCGCCATCTGGATCGCCTGCTTCGGCGTAGGCGGGATCTCCCTGGCGGCCCAACTGGCCGAGTACTCCGGCCGCTGGCTTTGGTCGATCCCGTGGGGTCTGGGTGCCCTGCTGCTGATTGGGGCCGCCGCTGTCACCGTTCGCAAGTCCGGGCGCGTGAGCATGGTCCTGTTCATGATGGGTGGCCTGAGTGCGGTGATGGCCGTCCTGGGGCCTCTCGAGCTCTACGGGCTGGACCAGGCGGCAACGCTGCAGGCCATGGGGCAGTGGTGGTGGATCTGGGTGCTGCTCGTCGGACTGCTCACGCTCGGTGCCGCGGCATATCAGGCGCGCGATGATGAACCCGAGGTCTACGCCATCGTGGCGGTCATCGGGATCGGCCTGCTGGCGGTCGGCACATGGCTCGGGCAGGAGGCCAGCCCATGGGTGATCGCTCCAGCTTGGATCATCGGCGGAGGTCTGACGGCCTACGGGGCCTGGGAGATCCGCGACGACAAACCTGCCGCGGGATGGACGATGCTGCTGGTCGCAGTGGCCTGTCTCGGGGTCGCGGTCGCTGCGCCCTTTGTGCTGCCCGGTCGCGGCGGCGGTGCCGGGGATGTCGCAGCGGTTGCGGCGCCGAATCTCACGGCATGGCTCTCGGCGGCCGCGTCGGCGGTGTGGGAGACGGTGCGCTCCGGGTGGGGCATCCTCTATCTGGCCATGGCGTTCATGCTCGGCAGCATCTGGTCCCATCGGTGGGGCGGGATCGTGGCGCTGCTGGCGCTGCTGGGAGTGATCGGCTGGACGGCCGGCCTGTCCGACATCGGGTACGGACGCGCCGCAGAATTGCTGTCGGAGAGTCCGGCCTCGCTCACCCGGCTGTTCCTGTCCAACTCGGGTCGATGGTTCGGCTCCCCCGGTTGGGGGACCCTGCTCCTCGGAGCGGCATTTGCCGTGGCGGTTCTGCCCTCCGTGCGGGGATCGGTCGCGGCGCAGCTCGAGGCTGGCACGTCGGGTGGGGTCGCCGGGCTGTTCGGGACGTCTGTCGGTCTCAGACGGCAGGGCGCGGACCTGGAGGGCGGGGCCGCCCTCCTCCTCATCCTGGCTTACCCGGTGATGCTCGTTGGCCTCGTGGTGAGCCTGTGGATGGGGCTGCAGGGTCTTCCGACCGTAGCCGGCACCGCGTCCTTCCTGGGCATTCCCGATATCACGGTGCCCAGCTTCGCGCCGGTGTGGCACCCGTCGTACTTCCTGGTGGGTCTGGCAGTCGGGGTCGTCACGGTGGCCAACCAGCGGATGTACCGGCGGGTCGGTCTCCGGGACGCCGGGCAGAGGGGCGAGACCTTCGGGTTGCTCCTCGGCTCGATCCTCCTGGCTCTGGTGGTCCCGGCCGGAGTGCTGCTGTTCCTATTGAGCCAAAACCTCGTGGTCGGGACAGCCACGGTGCTGGTCGGCCGCCGGGCAGCCGCGGAGATCGAGAAACGGCGCAAGGCGCGCCCCGGCCGGTCTGCGGACGAAGAGGCGGCCGAGGCACTCCTCAGGATCCTGCTGCAGGCAGGCGCGCCGCAACCGTGGGAGCCGCGACCGACTGGGCCAGAACCCCAGCCCAAGCCGAAGCCCGTCCTCCCGAGACCGAAACGGGAGCCGACGCCGCCGCTCGCGGGCGGCGCCGAACCGAAACCCAAGCCAGTCATCGGTGATGCGAAGCCGAAGTGGAAGCCGCCCGTCGAGCAGCCCACCCGGCTGGGCGGCGAGACCGTGTTCGGTGGCGACCTGACCGGGCAAACGAAGCTCGATGCCGGCGCCACCGTGTTGGTCGGCGACCGGGACCTGCTCTACCGGTCGCCCAAGCCGTTGGTCGACCTCCTTGCTGTGGAGAGCGACGCGCACCTCTTGCTCCACCAGGACGGGCACCTCGCCCGCTGGCACGACCGTCGCATCGAGGACATTCCGGGGGTCATCCTCGAGAGGCCCGTCGGCCTGTCCCGGGGCAAGGACGGTGAGGCGATCGCTGCCGACGGAGCCAACCGACTCCTGAGGTTGCGCATCTCGAACGGCGCCCCGCCCCAGATCTCCGAGCAGCGGGTCGAGCTGACCATCGGCTGCTTCGCGGTGAACCCGTTCGGGACGATCGTCGCCTACGCGCCGGTCCGTCGTCCCGACGTGCTCGCCGTCTTGCTGGCGACCGGCGATCAGCAGGTGCTGGCGGAGGGCGTCGGGGGCGTCACCGCCATGGCCTTCTCGACCAACGGGCGCGTCCTCGCCCTCGGTCTGCGAGACGGACCGGTTCGCCTCCTCGACATGTCGACCCGCCGCGTGGCGTTGGATCTGGCGCCGCCGACCGGTGAGTCGAGCCGGGTGGTCTCCCTCGCCCAGTGCCCGGACCGTGGCTGGGTAGCTGCCTACCGGAGCGGCCGGCTCGTGCAGTGGGACGAGGCCGGCACGATGACGGCATCTCGCACCGAGGGTCACCGCCTGTCGAGCCTGGCAGTGTGCGGTGCCTCGGGCCGGGTGGCGGTGGGATCCACCGACGGCCACGTGCTGGTCCATCCCGCCGACCTCGATCGCCTCGACCTCGACGCCCACAACTTCGCCGACGAGGTCGTGCGGGTCGCCTTCGAATCCGACCAGGGTTCGTTGGTGAGCGCAGGCCGGGACGGGACGGTACGGAGGGCGACGCTGTGAGTCCGGATGACACCGCGCCGGTTCTCTCCCTTCGGCATGGGGCGACGACCGACCCCGGCCGGGTTCGGGCCGGCAACGAGGACGCCCTCCTGGTCGACCCCGAGCTCGGCCTGTACGTGGTGGCCGACGGGCTGGGCGGCCATCGGGCGGGAGAGGTGGCCAGCCAACTGGCGGTTGAGCGAATCCACGAATGGGTGCGCCGCCGCCCGCCTGCCCACGAAGCACCCGACCAGGTCCTGGCCCGGGCGCTCCTCGAAGCCCACGATGGGGTGAGGAAGGCGGCCGTCGACCGGCCGGAGCTTGCCGGCATGGGCACCACCGCGGTCATCGCCTGGATCCCCACTGCGGACCGGATGTGGTTGGCCAGCGTCGGCGATTCTCGCGCCTACCGATACCGAGACGGTGCCCTCGAGCGGCTGACCGATGACGACACCGCCCTCGAGCAGCTCCGCCGGGCCGGGGCGCTGCCCGAGGATCCGGCGGAGTGGCCTCCTCGCCAAGAGCTGACGCAGGCGCTCGGACCGAGCTCCTTTGTCAGTCCCCACCTCAGCGACCACGAGTTCAGGTCCGGCGATCGGATTCTGCTGTGCTCCGATGGGTTGACCGACATGCTGTCCGACCCCGAGATCCGGTATCTGCTCTCCTCCGAATCCGAGCCACAGCAGGTGTGCGACGCGTTGGTGGACGCCGCCAATCTGCACGGGGGCCTGGACAACATCACCGTGGCGCTCATCGAGGCGATGCCCGCCAGGTCTGGGGAAGCCTCATGACCCGGCTGGTGGTCCGCGTCGAGCAGGGGCCTCGGCAGGGCGAGGAGTTGACCTTCGAGGAGTCAGACAACCTGATCGTCGGGCGCGACGGGCCGAAGTGTCGCGCTCATCTCCGCCTCGACCCCGAGGACCGCTACGTCTCCCAGAACCACTTCATGCTGGAGATCCGACCTCCGAACTGTCGGGTGCGGGACCTCGGCAGCAAGAACGGTACTGAGGTCCGGCGCGCCGGCGAGCAAGCCTGGTCTCGGGTCGACGAGGAGGAGGAGCTTAGCAGCGGCGACGAGGTTCGGGTCGGGGAGACGGTGCTCAGCATCGTGCTCGAGATGATCGGAGAGCCGGCCCGGCAGCTCCAGTGCATCCGGTGTCTCGCACCCCTCGAGGACGCGGTGGAGCCGGCCTCCGGGTCGATCAGCTATCGGGATGTCGACTTCTTGTGCGGCCGGTGCCGGGCCGAAGTGGAGGCCGAGCGGTCCCGGATCCCCGAACCGGCCTTCCGCTGCTCGGGCGTGGGCTGTGGGAAGGACGTCACCAAGCAGGCGAACGCCGACGGTCGAGCCGGTGAACTGGCCGACGTCGCCGAATACCTGTGCGAGGAATGTGCCGAACAGCAGCGACACATCGCCCGCACCTACATCGGCGGCTACCTGCTCCTCGCGGAGCTGGGGTTCGGCGGCATGGGAATCGTGTACCGGGTCTGGCATCCGGACACCGGCCGGGTCGCTGCCCTGAAGCAACTGCTGAGACCGCTGCAGGTACCGCCGGCCAAGCGCCAGCGGTTCCGCAGAGAGGTCGCCCTCCTCCAGCAGTTGACCCATCCGGGGGTGACCCGGCTCTTCGAAGCGGGCGAAGACGACGACGTGCCCTTCTTCATCTCGGAGTTCGTACCCGACGGACACGTCGGCCAGTTCGTATCCGACGACGGCGAACCACTGCTATCGCCGGAGGCGTCTGCCCGGCTCATGGCGGACGCCCTCGTGGGCATCGCCGTGGTCCATGAGCAGGGCATCGTTCACCGCGACCTAAAGCCCGAGAACGTGCTGCTGCGGCGGGCCGACGGGTCTCTCGTCCCCAAGGTGGCCGATTTCGGCCTGGCCCGCAGCTACGAAGTGCACGGGGGCACGATCACCGGAACAGGCGAGTTCGGGGGGACCCTGGCGTATCTGCCCCCGGAGCAGATCGTGGACTTCAAAGGGTCCAAGCCGTCCGTGGACGTCTACTCGGCTGGGGTGTGCCTGTACTACTTGCTGACCGGCTTGTACCCGCTCGACTTCCCGACCCCCTGGCAGATGCAGCATCGGACCTCGTTGGTGGGAGGCGGAGCACTGCCGAACAATCCGATCGACATGGCGCTGACCGACAAGCGGAAGCCGATCCAGGAGCGCAGACCCGACCTTCCCGGCAGACTGGCGGCGGTGGTCGATCACGCCGTGGCCCGGGACACCGAGCGGCGAATCCAGACTGCCGAGCAGCTTCGCGCGGACCTTCTGGCGGCGGTGGAGGCCGCGCCATGACCGCCGACGAAGCGACGCCCGAGACCGCCAGCGGATCAAGGGTGCGGGCGGCGGCGATAACCCACACTGGCCTCGTCCGCGAGCACAACGAGGACGCCTACGCCATGGTGCCCGCGCAGGACCTCTACATCGTCTCCGATGGGATGGGCGGGCTGGCCGGCGGCGAGACCGCTTCGAGCATCGTGGTCGAGGCGTTGCCGAAGCTGCTGAACGAACGCGTTGGTTCCCATCAGCTCGCCGACGCCGACCTTCGCGAGATCCTCCGGACGACGCTGCTCCAGCTGAGCCGCACCGTGCGCAGGCTGGCGGCGCGCCGGGTCGGCCTGGCCGGCATGGGCGCCACCGTCGTGCTGGCGCTGGTCCATGACGATCGGGTGACGGTTGCCCACATGGGAGACAGCCGAGCGTACCGGCATCGGGACGGCGAGCTCGTCCAGCTCACCGAGGACCATTCGGTGGTGGGGATCCTGCTCCGGCGCGGCGAGATCCGGCCCGGAGACGTCGAGGATCATCCCGCCCGGGGGCGGATCACCCGCTACATCGGGATGGAAGCGCAGGTCGATCCGGACGTCAGGACCCTCGACTTCGTCCCGGGGGACCGGCTGTTGCTCTGCAGCGACGGGCTCGCCGGCGTGGTCCGGGACGAGCAGATCGCAGCGCTGATGGCGGAGCCCGATGCCCCGGCGGCCGCCTGCCGGCGGCTGGTCGACGCCGCGTTGGCCGGTGGCGGGCCCGACAACATCACGGTGCTGATTGCCGAGCGCCGGTCCAGGCCGGATCCGCCGGGCGACGGTTGACTCGACCCCAAGGGAGGAGAGAACGATGCCCGCCAAGGTCATGATCGAGGCCACCGGCGGACCGCTCACGGGCGCGCGCTTCGTGTTCGAAGAGCCGGA
Organism: Candidatus Limnocylindrales bacterium; assembly: GCA_036508975.1. Taxonomy (GTDB): domain Bacteria; phylum Chloroflexota; class Limnocylindria; order Limnocylindrales; family CSP1-4; genus CAIXZV01. The sequence goes on along the minus strand of DATCGK010000230.1, from coordinate 4,148 downwards.
TCTCCTGGTTGTCGGGCGGGCGAGCGATTGCCGTGCCGTTCTCCCGTCGGGCGACGACAAGGCGTCTCGCCACCACCTCGTCATGGAGATCCGCCCGCCGCGGGTGAGCGTCCGGGACCTGGGGAGCCTGAACGGGACGTTCGTCAATGATGAGAAGATCGGGGCACGGGCCCCGACCGAGACCCCCGAGCAAGGCGCCACCCACGAGTACCGCAACATCGAGCTGAGCGACGGCGACCAGGTCCGGGCCGGCACCACGGTGATCAGGGTCTCGATCGAAGCACCGGTCTTCTGCCCTGAGTGCGGACGGGAGATGGAAGCAGCTGCCCCGGACGTCTCCGATCCTCGCTGCGCGGATTGCCGGAAGCGAGCGGAACCTCCCAAGGAGGAACCGCGACGACCTGTACAACCGAGTGCACCCCGCGAGCCAGGCACCGGTCAGAGCGACGATCCAATGGCGGTGCTGATCAAGCTACTGCTGGAGCGGCATGGTGCCGCCAAACCTGCTCGACGGGAAGGTGTGCGCGAGATTCCCGGGTACGAGGTCGGCAAGCTGCTCGGGAAGGGCGGGATGGGGGCCGTGTATCTCGCGCGACGAGAGAGCGACGGCGAGGAGGTGGCAGTCAAGGTGATGCTGGCCGAGGCACCTGCCGGATCCAAGCAGCGCCAGGTGTTCGCACGCGAGGTCGAGATGCAGCAGCGCCTGGGCGAGCATCCCAACTGCGTGCCGGTGCTCGACTTCGACCTCGAAGGCCGGGCGGCCTACTTCGTGATGGAGTACTGCGCCGGAGGGAGCGTCGACACGCTGATGGAGCGCCGTGGCGGCCGGCTCTCGATCGAGGAGGCGGCGCCGCTCATGCTCCAGTCGCTCGACGGGCTCCAGCACGCCCACGAGCACGCCGTCATCCATCGCGACCTGAAGCCGCAGAACATCCTGCTCACCCGCCGTGAGGGCGGGACGGCTCGGCTCACCGACTTCGGGCTGGCCAAGGACTTCGAGCTGGCCGGCATGTCCGGGATGACCAGGACTGGGTCTGCCGGCGGAACTCCCGTGTTCCTGCCGCGCGAGCAGGTGGTCAACTTCAAGTACATGAAACCGGACACCGACGTGTGCGGCATGGCGGCCACCTTCTACAACATGTTGACCGGCACGTTCTGGCGGGACTTCCCGCCGGGCAGAGATCCGGTCAACATCATCCTCAACGACCCGTATGTCCCCATCCGCGAGCGGGATCGGTCTGTTCCGCGTCGCCTGGCGGCGGTGATCGACCGGGCCGCCAGCGATGACACGCAGAAGCGGTACCAGACCGCCGCCGAGTTCCGGGGGGCGTTGGCCGAGGTGCTGTGATGGATAACAGGCGGCGTAGCAGCGGGCCGGTGGCGACCGGGCGGGGCTGGCGCCGGGAGGCGTGATGGAAGCGCGCTTCTGCATCGCCTGCGGACAGCCCTTCACCGCGGCGGGGGACGCGGACCGCTGTCCGGCGTGCGCCGGCCCGGCCGAGGCGGAGCGGCTGGTGGCGGCTCCTGCGACGGTGCTCGCGGCGCCGGTGCTCGAGGGGAGCGCGACGCGCCGCTTCCCGGACGCGGCGGAGGTGCCCGACACCTGGCAGCGCGGGGACCTGCTGCTCGAGCAGTACGAGGTGCGCGGCGAGCTCGGGGCAGGCGGCATGGGGACCGTCTACCGCGTCCACCACCGGGGCTGGGACCTCGATCTCGCGGTCAAGTCCCCGCAGCCCGCGATGCTGGCCCAGGCGGGGGGCAGCGCGGCGTTCACCGCCGAGGCGGAGGCGTGGGTGGCCCTGGGGCTGCATCCCCACATCGTCACCTGCCACTACGTGCGGGCCCTGGGGGGGATCCCCCGGGTCTTCGCCGAGCTCGTGGAGGGCGGCAGCCTGGCCGACTGGATCGCCGATGGCCGGCTCTACGCGGGGGGCCCGGACGCGGCGTTGGCCCGCCTGCTCGACGTGGCCATGCAGTTCGCCTGGGGCCTGGGCTATGCCCACACCCAGGGCCTCCTCCACCAGGACGTCAAGCCGGCCAACCTGCTGCTCACCCCGGACGGGGTGGCCAAGGTGACCGACTTCGGGCTGGCCGGCGCCAAGCGTGCGCCCGACGAGCCTCAGACGGCCGCGGGGGAGTCGATGCGGGTGGCGGCGGGCCGCTACACCCCGGCCTATGCCTCCCCCGAGCAGGTGGCGGGGGAGACGCTGACGCGCCGCACGGACGTGTGGTCGTGGGCGGTATCGGTGCTCCAGATGTTCTGGGGCGACCTGACCTGGCAGTACGGCTGGGCGGCCCCGCCGCTGGTCCTCGAGCAGTGCGTCTCCTCGGGTCCGGTGGTGGCGGGTCCCCCGGCGATGCCGGCGTCCGTCGCCGCCCTGCTTCGCCGCGGCGGGGTATGTCGTGGCTCGCCCCCAGACCAGCAGTGATTTGCTCGGGGTCGCCGCCCAGGTGCGGGCTGCCCTGGACGACGCAGCGCCCCGCCTCGAAGAAGGCCGGCCCGGGAGGGCAGCGGAGACGGTCCGCCCGAACGGGATGGTCGACACCTCCAGCGAGCAATCGCAGGAGGTGTGGGTCGGCACCACGTACGCGCTCGCCGCGTTCATGATCTCCCAGGGCCTGCGCAGCGAAGCGTGGGCGACGGAATCGGGGGTCGCACGCGTGGTGAAGGAGCGCGGCTACTGGTTCCGGACGCCGGAAGCCTACGACCGGGGAGGCGACTTCCGCGCCAGGCTGTACCTTCGCCCACTCGCGATCTGGGCCATCGAGCACTGGGGCAACGACCGTGGATGACGTGGTGCGGACAAGTCAGCGCCCCACGCAGCTATTGGGTCGATCGATGTGGCGCCGAATCCTTGTGGCTTTCGTGGTCGTGGGCATCGTGAACGCCTGCGGCGGGGGCGGGGCCGGATCGGACCAGGGCGGTTCGCCGAGCACCGGTGCGAGTGCAACCAACCCCGCGGCGTCTAACCCAGGCGCGCCCGCGCCCAGCGCGCGGAGCCCGGGACCAGCCGACTGGAAGCTCATCTGGAGCGACGAGTTCAATGCACCGGCCGGCACACCCCCCGACCCCGGTGTTTGGAGCTACGACCTGGGCGATGGCAGCGCCAGCGGGATCATCGGCTGGGGCAATCGCGAGCGCGAGTACTACACCAACCGCACGGCGAATGCCGCCACCGACGGTCAAGGCCATCTCCTCGTCACCGTCCGGGCCGCCGACGGGTCCGAAACCTGTTACTACGGCCGATGTGAGTACACGTCGGCGCGGCTGCTGACGAAAGACCGATACGCAATCCAGTACGGCCGCATCGAGGCCCGCATCAAGGTCCCCGGCGGCGTGGGTCTCTGGCCGGTGTTCTGGATGCTCGGCACCGACATCGGGCAGGTCGGCTGGCCGAACTCCGGCGAGATCGACGTCATGGAGTTCGTGGGGCGGCGGCCGAACGAAATCCTGGGCACGATCCACGGTCCGGGCTACTCCGGCAGCAGCGGCTTCACGAAGACGGTCGACGTCGGCCGGCCGGTGGCCGACGACTTCCACACGTTTGCCATCGAGTGGCGTCCCGACCACATCGTGTGGTACCTCGACGGGAAGGCGTACTTCCAGGCCGGCCCGGCCGACGTGGCGCCGAACCGGTGGGTCTTCAACCACCCGTTCTTCCTCATCCTCAACGTCGCGGTCGGCGGAAACCTTGGCGGGCCCGTCGGGCCCGACACGTCCTTCCCCCAGGCGATGGCCGTCGACTATGTCCGGCTCTACCAGGAGACAGCCCAGTGACGACCCGTGGGGGTCGGAAACCTCGATTCCCGCTCGGAGTCCCGGTACGATCGGCGGATGTTGTACCTCCTCTACCTCGTCGTCCGCGCTCTCGCCCGTCTCCTGGTCACCGGTGGCCAGCATGGCCGAGACGACGGCGCCAGGGACCTCGAGATCCTCGTCCTCCGCCATCAGCTCCGGGTGCTGCGCCGCACGTCGGGCCCTCCCAGGCTCCGGCCCATCGACCGGGTCCTCCTCGCCGCCGCAAGCCGGGTCATCCCAAGGGACCGCTGGGTCGCCTTCCTCGTCACCCCGTCCACTCTGCTCCGCTGGCACCGCGAGCTGGTGAGGAGGAAGTGGACCTATCGCCGGACCGGTCGGCCAGGCCGAC
>DATCGK010000229.1:0-2005 GCA_036508975.1 Candidatus Limnocylindrales bacterium | reverse complement strand
CGGCGTTCGTTCGGACGATCATCTCGCTTGGCCACCCGACGGAGGCAGCGAGGCAGCCGAAGTCGGCGCCGGGGACGGCCAGGCGGCCCCTCAAGGATCTCGTGCGGGAACGCTGAGGCGACCGCCGGGCAGACGCAGATCATTTGATTGACGGACCCTTCGCGCGCATCGCCTCGCCGCTGGGATAGCGTTCTTCCCGACGGTTCACGATGTCCGCATGGTGCGCCGGCCGTGCCACCCGAGCTGACGCCCCCGCCGCGTATCCTCCACAGAGCGCTGACCTCGCCGCTGTCCTGAGGGGGACTCGTGCCACCGACCACGATCGAGAACCCGGTCATCAACTCGCCGTTCGTCGAGCCGGCGAAGCACTTCAAGGTCGTCGACGGCCTGGTATCGGGCGAGATCGAGCCGCGGCGCCGAGCCAGCGAGTTCTTCGTCCCCGTCGCCAAGCCGAAGAAGGCGTCCGCCCAGCTCGTTATGCAGTTCGGCGGCGGGACGCGCCAGCAGCAGAACGAGATCGTCAACGAGGTCCGCCACGCGGTCTCGCGCTGGCGCCAGCTTGGCTACCCGCACACGACGGCAACCACCAAGGACCTGCTCGCGCACTGGCGCGCCGACGACCGCGAACGTCGCCTCTTCTTCTGCCAGGTGGAGGCCGCGGAGACGGCGATCTACCTCGTCGAGGCGGCCGAGAAGATCGGCGACACGAAGGCGATCAACCAGATCCGCGCCGAGAACGCCCGCCTCAACGCCGGTCTGCCGCGTCTCGCGTTCAAGATGGCGACGGGCTCCGGCAAGACCGTCGTGATGGCGATGTTCATTGCCTGGCAGGCGTTGAACAAGCTCGCGAACCCGTACGACAAGCGCTTCTCCCACCGCTTCCTGATCGTGACCCCGGGCATCACGATCAGGGACCGCCTCCGCGTCCTGCTCCCCAACGATCCGGCGACGTTCTTCCGCTCCATGGACATCGTCACACCCGAGCAGCTCGACCGCCTCCAGTCGGCCACCATCGAGATCACCAACTACCACGCCTTCATCCGCCGGGAGAAGGAGCAGGCGGCCGCGCTCACGAAGCGGATCCTCGCCGGACCCGGCGGTGACCTGGAGCGCTTCAAGGAGACGCCGGGCGAGATGGTCCGCCGCGTCTGCCGCGTGTTCGGCAACGCCAAGGACATCGTGGTGCTGAACGACGAGGCGCACCACTGCTATACGCCGGCGCCGCCCGAGGAGGCTGCCGAAGGCGGCCTGGATCCCGACGAGCGCACGGAGGCCCGCCAGAACCAGGAAGAGGCCCGGGTCTGGTTCGACGGCCTCAGGGCCGTTCGCGAGAAGATCGGCATCCGCGGCATCTTCGACGTCTCCGCCACGCCGTTCTTCCTGAAGGGCTCCGGCTACCCGGAGGGCACGCTCTTTCCCTGGGTGGTGTCGGACTTCGGCCTGATGGACGCGATCGAGTCCGGCATCGTCAAGATCCCGCGCGTGCCCGTGTCGGACGACTCGATGGTCGGTGACCTGCCGCGGTACCGCGACCTGTGGGTCCACGTCCGCGACGCGCTCCCGCGCAAGGGCCTCAAGGACACGACCGTCGGCGAGGGCGATCCGGTGCTGCCGAAGGTGCTCGAAGGCGCGCTCCAGAGCCTGTACGGCGATTACGAGCGCTCCTACCGGGAGTGGGACGGCGCCGGGATGGGCCGCCCACCCGTGTTCATCGTCGTCTGCTCCAACACGAGCGTCAGCAAGCTCGTCTACGACTGGATCGCGGGCTACGACCGCACCCTCGGGGGCGGCGAGACCGTCGCGGCCCCCGGCAAGCTCCCGCTCTTCAGCAACGTGGACGGCGATCACTGGCGCCACCGCCCGGTGAGCCTCCTCATCGACTCCATGCAGCTGGACCGCGGCGACGCCCTTGACCCCGCGTTCAAGAAGGCCGCCGCCCGCGAGATCGAGGAGTTCAAGCGGGAGTACATCGCCCGCTTCCCGGGCCGCAGCGCGGACGATCTCG
>DATCGK010000228.1:0-2125 GCA_036508975.1 Candidatus Limnocylindrales bacterium | reverse complement strand
CGTCGGCAACCCGACAAGTTGCCAGTACACCCGCTCAACGCCGAGGCGCAACCAAGGTCGCCAACGCCACAAGTCGTCAGTACACCCCCACCGACAGGCGCGACGCTTGCCGCAAACCCGACAGGTTGCCACTACACCCTGAGGAGAAGCGCCCGGTATCGGGTTGGACCACCCCACGGGCGCGCACATGTGAGGCCAGGCGTCCTCTTTCGGGTTGAGCGGAATCGCACCAAGCCGTGCCCCGCACGTCAAACTGCGGCGTCTGATCAACCCTTCCGGTCAACCCGGTCAACCCTGATGGGGAAGCCCGAGATCAACTCGCCTTTCTCGTTGTAGGCAACTCCGCCGATCCGGTCGATGGTCTTGAGCAGGCGGAACAGTCCTTGCAGGCCGAGCACGAGACTCACCACAAACACAACCGCCCCGAGCGCGTAGAACGGGACGCCGTCCGCTGCGACATTGTTGGAGGCCGCCTGAAACAAACCGATGTACGACAGGATCGTGGCGACGACGCCGAGGGCAACCCCGGCGACGATCAGGTTGGCGCTCGGTCGCGGGCGGCTCCTGAAGGTTCTACTCATGCCTGCTTTCCTCTCCACACGGACAACGGCGACGAACCTGCTCTCGGACGATACTGACAGCCGGGGCCGGCCTATGACACGAGACACGCGTGCTGCATGGTCGTACAGGCATGCGGGCCGTTCGCCCGGCAGGGACGATGACCGCCGTCATGGAGGCGCAGGGGGTCTCCGGCAGGTCCCGCAGGATGCCGACGGAGGCTGTGATCGAGTACAGCCGCTTCCGTCGGCAACCCGACGCGGGTCTACTCGGACGACTTGAGGCGCCTCCCGGACAGGGCCCGCATCGTGTGCGGCCAGCCGCCCGCGATGTTGCCGACCGCGAAGCCGGCCAACGACGCTGCCAGGGCCCGTTGCACGTTCCCGGTGGTTGTCAGGGCGAACCAGATGAGTGAGCCGAAGCCCACCAGGGTCACCACCCCGCCCCAGAGCTTGCGCGTGTGACCTGATAGCCACCCGATGAGCGCGCCGACGACGGCGGCGAGCAGCGCAAGAGCAAGGCTCATCTTCGACTCCCTGGTCAGGCCGGTGGCGACCGCATCCCCGTCGACGGTGGGAACGGTCTATCGCCATTTCCGACCGTACCGGCGGCCCGGCCTTCGCGCTGCCCGCATTGAGCCGACTGGGCTCGGAACTCGGTCGACACCAAGGCTCGAGCACGCCAGGGTGAGGTCATGGACCACGGACTTGTCGTGCCGCAACTCGCGGCGGGCGATGCCTTGCTGCTTCGCCCGTGGGAGCTCGGCGAGGCCGACCTCACCCTGGTCCGCGAGGCAGCAGACGACCCATACATCCAGCGGGTCACCAGCGTCCCGCCATCTTCCGCAGCCGACGCCGGTGCGGCCTTCGTGCGGCGCCAATGGGAACGCGCGGCCGACGGCAGCGGCTACCCGTTCGTCATCGTCCGCCGCGAGGACTATCGCCCGGTCGGCACCATCGGACTGTGGCTCAAGGACATCGACAACGGTCGGGCTTGGATCGGGTACTGGTTGGTCGAGCATGCTCGCGGGCACGGGATCGCAGCCACTGCGCTGCGCGCCGTCACGACGTGGGGATTGTCAGAGCTCCAGATCCCCCGCCTACAGCTGTCCGTCGAGCCGTGGAACACCGCGTCGATCCGGACCGCCGAGCGGGCCGGGTACCAGCTCGAAGGGCTCTTGCGCCAGTGGCAGGAGATCGGCGGCGAGCGCCGGGACATGTTCATGTACTCGATGTTGCGCACCGACCTGGCCTGACGCCCTGGCAGCCCGCGCAATCCGGGCAGCCCGCGCATCGGCGGCCCGGCCGATGCCGCCACCGCCGCCTACGGGATCGCGGTCGGGTCATCCGTGGCCGTCGGCTGACGACGGCCGGTCTCCTGCTCCCACAGGTCGAGCTGCTGGGTGAGCGCCCGGGCGATCTCGAAGGCCTGCTCGGGCGGGATCCGCACGCGGGCGACGACCCGCGCGGAGACCACCGCGTGCGGGACGGAGTTCTCGGGGTTCTCGACCAGGCGCGGCGGGCCCTTGGCCACGGCGAAGTCGAGGACGAGCGAGGTCCGCGTGTGC
>DATCGK010000227.1:0-2459 GCA_036508975.1 Candidatus Limnocylindrales bacterium | reverse complement strand
CAGGCCGATCGTCGTGTACGCGCTCAGCGCGACGATCGCGACGTACCCGAGGAACAACGCGCTGAACGGCGCGCCGACGAGGTACTGCACGTAGGTGTACGCGAGGTAGAACAGCGCGCCCGGCCACAGGAGCAGGCCGATCAGCGAGCCGCGCCGAGCGAGCCACAGCACCCCACCCAGGATTGGCAGCCCGACGACGAGGTTGAATAGGTCCTGGACCAGGAAGCCCGGCACCAGCACGCCCGCGGTGGAGGCGCTGACGCCGAGGGCCCGGTTCGACTCGACGCCGTAGAGGCTGGTCGACCCCCAGGCAAGACCCGCGGCCGACACGACGACCATGAGCAGGGCGATGAGGAGCGTTGTCCGATACGCGAGCGTGAGATCGCGCTTGAGCGGCAGCGTGTCCATGGTGCGCTCCTACCGTCCGAACATCGTCTCGGGTGGCCAGCGCATCGCCAGCAGCGCGACGAGCACCGCGACGTTCATCGCGAGCGCGGCCACGGTGTTGAACGCCGGCCAGGTGCCGATGAACAGCACGATCCCGACCATCGAGACGAAGGCGGCGACAACCGCCAGCGGCCGCCAGGCGTCAGCGGGCACCAGGATCCCCGAGAACCCAAGCGCCGCTGCCACGAAGCCGACGAGCGACGCGATCCAGAACGCGCTCGCCACGGCCGTGGCGGTCTCGGCCGACAGCCCGGGGAGGAGCCAGGACTGAGCGGCTCGCCAGGCGCCCGTGTCGGTGCCCGGCCGCGCCGCGATCCAGGCGAGCGCGCCCACGGCCCCGCCGTGACCGAAGCCGTGCAGCGCGAGCGCCCCGGTGATGATGAGCTTGAGCGTCTGATCGGACATCTGCGTAACTCCTTGTCTTGCGGGCGGGGCCTCTACCGGTCGCCCGAGACCGCCCCGGCCGGCTCGATCCGGAAGACGGGGTGATCGGCCGGGTCCGGCAGCGCGGTGAAGAACTCGCGAGCCCGCCAACCCATGTGCTCTCGGTAGGCAGCCACGACCCGGTCGTGCTCGTCGCCACCGACCTCGACCGACCGGAACGGCTCGTGCGTCCGGCCCCGCCGGAGCTCGCCCTCGCCCGCGGCCCGCAGATTGCGCACCCAGTGGGTCTCGCCGCCGCCCGACACGAGATAGCGAGCGCCGTCGAACTCGAGCGTGGGAACGGGCGTGCGGATCGGCCGGCCCGTGCGCCGGCCGCGAACGGTGAGCGTCGGGCCGCCCAGCCAGAGCGTGATCGGGTTGACGACGCGCGCCATGAAGAACCGCGATGGGACGTACGGGCGCGAGGCGGCCTCGGCCGGACGGGTCGGATCGTCAGCGAGGGACATTCGGGGTCTCCTTCAACGATGTGTTCTGTGTGTTCGCCGACACGCCCATCTCGGTGGACATGTCGACGCGCCGGACCGCGACGAGCTCGATCCCGGCATCGCGAAGTCGCGTGATCAGCCCGTAGAGGGCTGCCTGGTCGACGGCGACAAAGACGAGCTGGGAGCCGCCGTCCGGGAGCAGCCGAAGCTCATCACAGCCGAGGGCATCTGCCCGTCGCTGGTCGATGTGACCGGCGACTCGGATCTCGTAGCGGTCCATGCCACGATGTTCGGGGTCGCGCGTCGCGAACGCGCCTCGCGAAAGGCCGGTCTTCGTCGCGCGGTTCCCCTTCCGAAAGGAGGGGTTCAGGCGCCGATGATCCGAGGCCGCAGGTTCAGACGAGGCCGACCTGCTGGGCGCGCAGGAGCGCCTGGGTTCGGCTCGTCGCGCCGAGCTTGGCGAGGACGTGGCCGACGTGCCACTTCGCCGTGCCGAGTGAGACCGTCAGGCCGGCGGCGATCTCCGCGTTGCTCGCGCCCTGGGCCATGAGCCGCAGGACATCGAGCTCACGGGCGGTGAGCGTCTCGAGCAGCCGCCCGTCAACGTCCTGCCATACCGATGTCCCCGGCACGTGCAGCCGCGGTGCGCCGGCTTCGGTCGGCTCGGCGAAGGCCGTAAGGGCGGCGATCAGCGTGTCGACGAACCCGGGTGCAACCGCCCGGACGAGGGGCAGGAGGTGGGCGATGCTCCGCCCGTCATCGACGAAGCGTCGGACGTAGTCGCCTGGAGCGGCGAGCTCGACCGCCTGCCCGAGTGCTCGCAACGCGTCCGCCCGCCGACCCGCCGCATCCGCGCAGGCCGCCTCGAGGACGCCGATCGAGATCAGGTCGGCGACGGCGCCGGAAGCTTCCTGGGCCGCTCTCGTCCGAGTCAGCAGGTCGCGACCCTCATCAGGCTTGCCCTGCGCCAGGCGCACCCTTGCGATCGTCGTGTCCATCGAGCGACGCAGGATCTCCAGGAGCGGTGAGCCGGGCGGTGCTTCCGGTGTCGCCCGATCCGCCCAGCGCCCGGCGCCGGCGACATCGCCCAGCCGGAGGAGGATCCGGGCTTCGATTTCGCCGGCCTGCCCGGGGAGGGCCATG
>DATCGK010000226.1:0-4614 GCA_036508975.1 Candidatus Limnocylindrales bacterium | reverse complement strand
AACACCTTGCCGGCCAGGAGCTGGAGCGGCGTTGCCGCATTGAGGACCACCTCCATGACGCGGGAGGACTTCTCCTCCACAACGCTCATCGCGATCCAGTTTCCGTACATGATCACGATCATGAAGATCAGGATGGTCATGCCGAAGGCGAGCATGTCCTGGCCCATGGCGCCCGCGACGTCGCGGGTGGGATCGGTCTTCGCCGGGTCCGGCCAGGTGACCGCGAACTCGGCCGGCGCGAACAGCGCCGTCTGGTCGGCGGCCTTCACGCCGAGCGTGTCCAGGCGGTCGGCGACGGCCATGGCAGTGGCCGCCTGCCGAGTGAGGGCGGCGGTGCGGCCCGTGGACGGCTCGTTGGTGTAGAGGGTGAATGCGAGCTGCCCGGAGGCCTGCCGCTCGAGGCTGAGGAGCGCCCCGTAGGTGCCGCCGACCACTGCCTTGCGCCCGGCCGCGACATCGGGCACCACGCTGATCACGAAGTCCGGCGGGGCCCCGGGGTCGGGGATGCCGGTGCCGGTCGGGGCGTTGAGCACCCCCGACAGGGTGCCGGCGGCAGTCTGGGCGAGCCCCGGCTCGGAGGCCACGACCGCGATCTTGGTGGGGTTCACGCGATCCAGCTGGCGCACGATGAGGGGCAGGAACGCGATGACGAGCACGCCGATCACCAGCAGGGCCGTCCCCAGCACGAAGCTCCGGGTCCTGACCCGGACGAGGTACTCGCGGCGGGCGATGGTCGCGATGTTGGATGCCGTGCTCATGCCCTCGCTCCCACCGCCGACAGCGTGGCCTCCTCGCCCGGGTCGAGCGCACCGACGCGCTCGACGAACACGTCCTCCAGCGACGGATCGGTGACCTCGAAGCGGAGGACTTCCTCGCCGCGGTCGAGGGCGCCGCGCAGGATGACCTGGGGGTCGAGGCCCGCCGCCACCCGCAGCTCCGTGTAGTCCCTGCCCCTCCGGGTGACCGTGCACTCGGGGAGCGCTGCCAGCCAGTCGAGCCCGTCGTCCGAGGAGGTCGCGATGCGGACGGCCTGGCGGCCCGTCGACCGCCGCACGTCGCGGGTGGACCCGCTGGCGACGATCCGCCCGTGGTCGATGATCGCGACCGAATCGCACAGGGCCTCGGCCTGCTCCAGCTGGTGGGTGCTGAACACGAGCGTCTTCCCCGCGTCGCGGAGCTCGAGGAAGGCCGACTTGAGCAGGGCGACGTTCACCGGGTCGAGACCGACGAACGGCTCGTCCATCAGCAGCACGTCGGGGTCCTGGAGCATGGTCGCGACGTACTGCACCTTCTGCTGGTTGCCCTTCGACAGGGTCTCGGCACGGCGATCGGCGAGGTCCGCGATCCGGAAGCGCTCGAGCCACGCCAGTGCCTCCTCCCGTGCCTTCCGGCGCGGAACCCCGTAGAGCGCGGCGAAGTGCACCAGCTGGTCGATGACGGGCATGCGCAGGTAGAGCCCCCGCTCCTCCGGCATGTAGCCCCACGTGCGGCGCGGCCACGAGCGCGCCGGCTCCCCGTTCCAGGACACGCTTCCCTCGTCCGCCTTCATGAGGCCCAGGACGATGCGCATCGTGGTGGTCTTGCCGGCGCCGTTGGCGCCCAGGAAGCCGAAGACCTCCCCGGGGTGGACGGCGAACGAGACGCCGTCGAGGGCCAGCACCTCGCCGAAGCGCTTGCGAAGGCCGTCGATCACCAGGGTCATCGCTCGTGAAGCCTCCCGAAGGGTCCGCCCGAAATGGTCGGCCCGAAATGGTCGGCCCGAAACGTCGGCCCAAGCGGCCGAGTCCCGCCACTCTCGGCGTTCCGCGGGCGATCGGACGCCTGCCATCCAGTCCCATCACGCGGGCCGGTTGACGCCGTGCGACCCGTGCCGAGTGACGCCGCTCGACCTCGCCCAACGGCTGGCCCCGCCGCCGCGCGGGACGGCCAACCCGGTCCACCCCCGAGCCGTGCGATCATCCGCGCTGCCCCCTGATCCGGCGAGACCCGGTGGGCCCAGCGAGCCAGCAACGAGGTGCAACGGTGGCGGACGCCCGGACGATCGTCTTCTTCCCCGAGGGCGCCTACGGCCCGACGAACAACTGCGCCGGCATCGGCCGCGTCCTGCGCGCCCGCGGCCACCGGGTCGTGTTCATCGTCGAGGAGAGCTTCGCCGGCAGCCTCGAGGCGAAGGGCTTCGAGGAGCGGCTCATGCGTCTCGGCCCGCCGCCAGCGGAGCCGGAGGTCGCGGGGCAGTTCTGGATCGACTTCATCCGCGACACGGCCCCCGTCTTCCGCAAGCCCACCATCGAGCAGCTCGGCGAGTTCATCGCCCCCACGTTCCAGGCCCTCATCGACGGCAGCAGGTACGTCAACCCGCGCCTGACCGAGATCCTCGGGGAGTTGCAGCCTGACGCCATCGTCGAGGACAACGTCGTCAGCTTCCCGGCCGTCATGGCCGCGGGCCGCCCGTGGGTCCGCCTCCTCTCGTGCAACCCGGCGGAGATCAAGGACCCGCTCATCGCGCCCTTCTCGTCCGGCTACCCGGCCGCGGACAGGACGCAGTGGCCCGCCTTCCTGGACGAGGTCCGCAGGACCCACGGCGACATGTGGGCCAACTTCGACGCCTTCTGCCGCGACAACGGGGCCGGTGGCCTGACCTGGGGCGCCAACGGCCCGGACTTCATGCACGAATCGCCCTACCTGAACATCTACTCCTACCCGGCCGAGGCCGACTACGAGCGCGCCAGCGCACTCGGCCCGACGTGGCACCAGGTGGACTCCACGGTCCGCGCCGCCGACACCACCTGGGAGCTGCCGGAACGGCTGGCCAGCCGCCCGGGCGCGCTGATCTACCTGAGCCTCGGCTCGCTCGGCGCCGCGGACGTCGACCTCATGCAGCGGCTGGTGGATCTGCTGGGACGGACGGAGCACCGCGTCATCGTGTCCAAGGGGCCGCTCGCGGACCAGATCACGCTGCACGACAACATGACCGGCGAGGGCTTCCTCCCGCAGCCGGCGATCCTGCCGATGGTCGACCTGGTGATTACGCACGGTGGCAACAACACCGTGTTCGAGTGCTTCCACCACGGCAAGCCGATGATCGTGCTGCCGCTGTTCTGGGACCAGGTGGACAACGCCCAGCGCGTGGACGAGACCGGCTTCGGGCGGCGGCTGGCGACGTACGACTTCGCCGACGAGGAGCTCCTGGGCGCGATGGATGCGTTGCTGGGCGATGCGCCGATGCGCGCGAGGATGGCCGGGATCGCGGCCCGGATGCAGGCGTCGCGCGGGACGGAGCGCGCCGCGGACCTGATCGAGCGGCTGGCCATGACCGGAGCGCCCGTCACGCGGTAGCGGAAAGGATGGCGGCACGTACGCGCTCGAGGACACACAGTCGTGAAACCGATCAGATCAACACGAGTGCCTGACGATCCCGTTCACGACCCGCGGCCGCCGGATCTCCCGACGGCCATGCCGTCTCGGATGACCTTCTCGCGGGCAGGGATCGCCGCGGCCGTCCGGGCGCTGGATCCGGACGACCTCGCCGCGCGCCGCTGGTACGCCCACAAGGGCGAGCGTCCGGTGTCCGCGCGCCTGGCGCATGCGTTCCCGCTCTCGGACGTGGCGGTCCTGGCGCTGGTTGACCTGCGGATCGGCGAGCCCGAAGCGGCCGGGACGACAGGCCGCAACGAGCGCTACGCGATCCCGTTCGTCCGTGATCCCGTCTCCGGCACTGTCCGCGAGGCGGCCGCGGGCGACGGTGCGTGGCGGGCGCTGGCGGTTGCGATCGCCGTGGCCCGCACGATCCCGGCGCTGCCGCGCGATCCGGGCTCCGCCACGGTGTCCGGCGCGCCCGAGGCGGCCCTCGTCTGCCGGCCAGCTCCGGGCTTCGAGGCCGCCTGGAGGGGGACGACGGCGGAGCTGGCCGATGCCGACGAGCGCCCCCTCGGCCGCGACCAGTCGAACACCTCGGTCGTGCTGGGCGACACGCTGCTCCTCAAGGGCTACCGCAGGATCCAGCCCGGCCTCAACCCCGACCTTGAGCTCACCGCGTTCCTCTCGGAGGAGGCCGGGTTCCCCGGTGTCCCGCGCCTGGCCGGCTGGGCGGAGGCCATCTCCCGCGACGGCGGCGCCGCCACCGTGGCCATGCTCCAGGTGTTCATCGCCGATGCGGACGACCTGTACGAGACCCTGGCCGAGCGTCTCGCCGGGTTCATCGCCGGGCCGCCAGAGCTCGTGAACCTCGAGGACGTCACCGGGGTTGCCGAGGACCTCGGCCTGCTGGTCGCCGGCCTCCACGCGGCCCTCGCGTCGCCGCCCGCCGACGCGCCGGACCTCGTGCCACGTCTCGCCACCCGCGACGAGATCAAGGCCTGGCGGCTTGACGCCCATCGCCAGCTGAACCGCGCGATCCCGGCCGTCGCGGCCGTTGACCCGGAGGCCGCCGCGGAGCTGCGCCACGAGTCGGCCGCCATCGCCGCCCGTGCCTCGCGGTTCGAGGCCCTGGCCACCGCGCCGCTGGTCATGCGGATCCACGCGGACCTGCACCTGGGCCAGGTCCTCGTGGGCGATGACGGCTATCGCATCATCGACTTCGAGGGTGAGCCGCTCCGAACCGTGGAGGACCGACGG
>DATCGK010000225.1:0-2927 GCA_036508975.1 Candidatus Limnocylindrales bacterium | reverse complement strand
CCCGTTCACCGAGGTGCCGAGGTTCGACTTCTACGCCGAGGCGAAGTCCGACGACGTGTGCTGCGTGGTCGCCACAGGTGACCAGCGGTTGTACGCCAACCTGCTGCTCACCATCGGGGTGCGTCAGCCGAACGAGTAGTCACCCCTGCTCGACGACCGCGGCCGGATCCGTACCCACGGGTCCGGCCGCGGCGTCGTCAGCGGAGATCGAGGGCCAACGGGTTTCCCGGATAGCCGAGGCGCAGCCAGACGCGAGCCTCGACTGCCGCACAGTGTGGAACAGCGGGTCAACCGGCGAGGAGGAACCGGGTCCACAGGTCGGCCAAGTGGGCGCCGAACTGCTCAGGGGTCCACCCCCGCTGCGCGAGGAGGAGGAAGTACTCGGCACTGTTCGTCGACCAGACGAGGTCGGCGACCTGCTGGTCGTCGAGGTCTCTGCGCAGCTGCCCTGTCCCGCGCAGGTCCCGGGCGAACAGCAGCATGTTGGCCGCGCGACGGTCGACCAGACCGGACCACGCCGCCCCACACTCGGCGTCCGTCCGGCCCGCCTCGCGCAGCGCCTCCTGGAGCGGGGCGACGACGGGCATCAGGCGGGCGAGCGCCCGGGCGTAGGCGTCGATCTTCTCAGCGGCGGTCGCGGCCTCGCGGATCTCGCGGACGTACCCGCGGTCGACAGCGGCGATCGGCCGGTCGGCATCCCCGAGAACCATGTCGATCACCGCGAGGACGAGGGCGGGCTTGCGGCCGACGCTCGCGTACACCGTGTCGACGGCGACGCCAGCGCGCGCGGCGATGGCCGCGATCGTGCAGCTGTAGCCCTCGGCAGTGAAGAGGTCCCGCGCAGCAGTCAGGATCGCCGCCCGGGTCGCGGCTGCCCGCGCCTCGCGGACGCTCGAGCGGTACTCCCGGGTCTTGACATCGTCGGCCACGGGGCTATCGTATATTCATCCGAAGTTGTTTCGGGCGAAAAGGAGCGACATGTCTCAGAGCGCAGCCCGTGGTGGTCCGGACGGATCGGCGACCGAGCGCACCGGGACCGTTGTGATCGGTGGCGGCCAGGCCGGCCTCGCCATGGGCTACCACCTCGCCAGGGCTGGGCTGCCGTTCGTCATCCTCGAGGCACACGATCGGGTCGGTGACTCCTGGCGGCGCCGATGGGACTCGTTGCACCTGTTCACCCCGGCCCGCAACGACGCGCTGCCCGGCAGTAGCTTCCCGGCGCCGCCGTGGTCCTGCCCCTCGCGCGACGAGTTCGCCGACTACCTCGAGGGCTACGCCGGCGAGCATGCCCTGCCGGTCCGCACGGGCGTCCGGGTGGAGCGGCTCAGCCGAGCAGGTGAAGCCTTCCTCGTCGAGACGGACGCCGGGTCGATCGAGGCCGACGAGGTCGTGATCGCCTCGGGCTTCGACCAGCTGCCGCGGGTCCCCGACCTGGCAGTCGAGCTCGACCCCGCGATCGTGCAGCTCCACTCGGCCGAGTACCGGGGCCCGCACCAGCTGCCCGCCGGCACCGTGCTCGTCGTGGGCGCGGGCAACTCCGGAGCGGACATCGCCCTCGAGCTCGCCGGCGAGCATGAGGTCCTCCTGTCCGGACGGCACCCGGGCCAGATCCCCTGGCGGATCGGCCGGACCGTCACCCGACCCCTGGACCTGCTCGCGTTCTTCGCGTTCTCGCACGTCCTCACGATCGCGACGCCACCCGGCCGTCGGATGCGCCCTCAGGCGCTCGCGCACAGCGGGCCCCTCATCCGCGTCAAAACGGGCGACCTCGCGGCGGCCGGGGTCGAGCGCGTCCCACGGACCGCAGCCGTAACGGACGGGATGCCCGTGCTCGAGGACGGCCGTCGACTCGAGGTCGCCGGCGTGGTCTGGTGCACCGGCTACCGGCAGGACCACTCCTGGATCGACCTGCCCGTGATCGACAACGAAGGGCGTCTGGTCCACGAGCGGGGTGTCTGCGTGGGCACGCCAGGGCTCTACACCGTCGGCCAGCTCTTCCAGTACTCCCTGTCGTCCTCGATGATCCACGGTGTCGGGCGGGACGCCGCCTACCTCGCCGCACGGATCGCCGAGCGCGCGGCCGGCCGGGCTCACGGTCCGACGCGGCCTCCCGCGACAGTCATGCCGACGGCACCAGGTGCCGGTCGTTGATCTCGCGGACCTTCTCGACCCGCCGCGCGTACTACTCCTCGACATGACCCAGCCACTCGGTGCTCATCCACACCCGCAACCGACGCAGGCCCGCGTCAGCGCTGATGGACCCGACGACGAAGGCCATGTCCTCGCAGTACGCCGGCAGACCCTCCCCGCCGAGAGGCACCTGGATGGCGGTCAGCGAGTCTCCGTCGATGGCGAGGTCGAGGGCACGGCGGCGGGCGAACTCGCGGATCGCCACGAGGGAGCCGTCGAACACGGCCTGGCCGAACGCGAGGCTCTCTGCCACGAAGCCCTGGTACGGGATCCCGGTGGAGGCTAGACCCGTCGAGTGATCGGTGTCCGTCACTGGAAGCCGATGCCGAACGGAGGGCAGCGCAAGCCTTCGAGCGGAGATGGCGTGGGCCACTGCGTCATGGCGCCCACGGTAACGGCGGGTGGGCCGTGGGGATCGTCACCCTACGAGGAGCGAGATCGTCGACCCTTGGGCCACCATCGTGCCCGCACCGGGGTCGGTGCCGTAGGCCAAACCGAAGGCGATCCCGCTCGAGACGATGGACTTGGTCGTGACCTGGAAGCCTGCGCCCTGGAGGATGGTCGTGGCCTCAGCCTTCGACTTGCCGCGCACCGTTGGGACGGCGACCATGACCGGGCCCTTCGAGACCACAAGCGCGATCGTGTCGCCCTTCTTGCCCTGTCCGGAGTTCGGTGACTGCGAGATGACAAGGCCGGCGGCCACCGTCGCCGAGTTCTGCTGTGTGGAGGTGACGACG
>DATCGK010000224.1:0-3241 GCA_036508975.1 Candidatus Limnocylindrales bacterium | reverse complement strand
GACGGACTCGCCGCGGCGGACGGGCTCGCGGCGGCGGACGGGCTCGCCGCCACCGACGGGGCGACCGACGGGGCAGCGACGGACGGCGCCGGCGTTGGCGTGGCCGAGCCGCTGCACGCGGACGCGACGATCGCAAGCGTCGCGGCGAGCAGGCCGAACCGGGTAGTGCGTGTGCTCATGGATCACTCCCTGCGCCCGGTACAGCCTCGAACGTGGCTCGGTAGGCGCGCTCGCCCGGTTCGGCCGGGCGGAGTCCTCTGGCGGATCATACCGAGCGCCCGATGGCTGGACAAGACAGACAGATGCAACCGGATCGCAACGTCTGCCGGAGTAGAGGATCGGCTGGTCACTGGTTGCGTGCGTCGGCGAGAGGCCACGAGAGCGGTCGGACCGGGTACCCTCCACCTGTGCCTTCGGGCAGGCCGGCCCAGCCTACCGACGATGCTTGCCAATGTCGACGTCGCTAATCCGCGACACCGCTTCGAGGTGGGACCGCATGAGCAGGCTCCTCATCTCCGAGTGCGACGCCGTGGTCACCATGGACGACGCCGGCACGGAGCTGCCCAGGGGATCGATCCTGGTCGAGGATGGCGTCGTCTCCTGGGTCGGCACGGGCGGCCCGCCCGCGAGCCTGGTGGCCGATGCGGACGTCCTCGACGGCCGTGGGTGCGTGGCGATCCCGGGCCTGGTCAACACCCACCACCACCTGTACCAGGTGCTGACCCGGGCGCGCGCCCAGCAGGACAGCCTGTTCGGCTGGCTCACGGAGCTCTACCCGGTGTGGGCCCGGCTCGATGCCGAGTGGGTCCGGGTGGCCGCCGCCACAGGACTCGCCGAGCTGGCCCTGTCGGGCTGTTCGACGTCGACCGACCATCACTACGTCTTTCCGGCTGGAGCGGGCGACCTGCTCGAAGCGGAGATCGCGGCGGCCCGAGCCGTCGGGGTGCGGTTTCATCCGTGCCGGGGCTCGATGGACCTGGGGACCTCGAAGGGCGGCCTGCCACCGGACGAGATCGTCCAGGACACCGACGTGGCCCTGGCCCAGACCGAGCAGGCGGTTCGCAGGTTCCATGACCCAGCGCCGGGCGCGATGGTGCGAATCGCGATCGCGCCGTGCTCGCCGTTCTCGGCGAGCGAGCGTCTCATGCGCGAATCGGCAGCGCTCGCCCGCCGGCTCGGGGTGCGGCTCCACACCCATATCGCGGAGACCACGGACGAGGACACGTTCTGCCGGGAACGCTTCGGCTGCAGCCCGGTCGAGCTTCTCGAGCGGCTCGGCTTTCTCGGCGACGACACGTGGCTGGCCCACGCCGTGCGCCTGTCAACCGAGGACGTGGGCCTGATCGCTGCGTCCGGGACCGCCATCGCGCATTGCCCCACCTCGAACCTGCGACTCGGCTCCGGAACCGCCCCGATCCGGGCGCTCCTCGATGCCGGCGTGCCCGTGGGGATCGGCGTGGACGGGTCCGCCTCGAACGACGGTGGCCACATGCTCGGGGAGGTGCGCCAGGCGCTGCTGGTGGCACGCGGCCGCGGCGGGCCCGCCGCCATGACGGCGCGCGAGGCCCTGCGCCTCGGCACCCGCGGCGGCGCCGCGTGCCTCGGGCGCGACGACCTGGGCTCGATCGAACCCGGCAAGCGCGCGGACCTCGCGCTGTTCGACCTGACCGGGCTCGCGACCGCGGGAGCGGAGGCCGATCCCGTCGCGGGGATCGTGCTTGCCTGGCCGCAGCGTGTGCGCCACCTCCTGGTGGAGGGCAGATTTGTCGTGCGCGACGGGGCCCTCGCGACCGTCGACGAGGCGACGCTCGCGGCGGAAGCGCACGCGACGGCTCGACGGATCGCCGTCCGGAGCGACAGAGATCGGTGAGGATTCAGACGGCGGCCGAGGACCGGCCCTCGCCCAGCGTGCTGACCCGGCCGTCGGCACGCCGGCTCCATCGGCGGCACGCACGCGGCACAGGCCAACATCGCCCAGGGGACCACAAGGCCGTCGGTCGAGGCGTCGAGCGATTCACTGGACAGCGGATAACTAGGGTCGATTTGGGGGGTCCGCCACGAGGGAAACCACAGCGCTGAGGCCTACCGACTTGGGAAGCAGACACTCTGCCAGCTGAGTTACTCCCGCTCGGGAGAACAACATTCTAGCAGCGGGCTCCTCCCGGTCAACGTCCACGCCTTGGTCGTTTCGAGGCGATCTGTCGGCTCACCGGAGCAAGCGGCGGTTCCTCGTCCTGATCTCAGTCGGCCATGAAGCCAAACACGATGCCGGGATCGTGGCACCACGGGCCGCTCTGGCTCGACCCGACCCTCGGGAGTCCTGGCGAGCTCCTCGGGCCACACCCGGCGACGGATCTCGTCGCGTTCCCGGCCGGATCGGCGCCCACAGTCCGCCTTGACGGCCCGGCGCTCGTGCTTGCCACCGGGCCGCCCCTCGCCTGACTGGGGAGCGGGGCTTCAACGGCTTCTTCTCACTGAAAGCGGAGGGAAAGTCCCGCGGCGTGTACATCACCCCGGACTTCATGTGCGAATCCGCTGGGTCGGTAAGATGCCGCGAAACCGGGGCGGGCTCGAAGAGGGGGAACGGATGGCAGGTAGCGGCGAGTCGAGCCTGGGCGGGGCGGACCTAGCGCTTGATCCAGAGGTCGCGTACTGGCTCGAGATGAGCGAGGCGCGAGCGATGGCGGATCTTTACCGGGCAGCCGCGGACACCTCAGACAACCCCGTCGGCTGCCAGGTCGCCGAGATCGGCGGCGGCGTCGCGTTCGCCCTCACGGCCATCGACGTGGGCTTCTTCAACCGGACGATCGGCCTAGGCGTCGAGCGGGCCGCGACCGAGGCCGACGTCGACGCGGTCGTCGCCTTCTACGAGGGCCTCGACCGGTCCGTCGCCGTCGCCCAGGTCGCGCCCCACGCGGCGCCGCCGGACCTCATCGGCTGGCTCGAGGCGCGGGGCTTCGCCCGCAGCGCGCGTTGGGCGAAGGTGTGGCGGACCCTCGACAACCTGCCGCAGGCAGAGACCTCGCTCCGGATCGAGCGGATCGATCGCTCGCAGGCGGACGCCTTCGGGGCGATCGGGGCCGAGGCGTTCGGGTACCCCGCGGTCGTCGCGAACGCTGCGGTCGCCGCCATCGGGCGGACGGGCTGGACGCACTACATGGGCTTCGCGGGCGACGAGCCCGTCTCGGTCGCCGCCCTCTACGTCACCGACAGGATCGCCTGGCTCGGCTTCGGCGCGACG
>DATCGK010000223.1:0-3052 GCA_036508975.1 Candidatus Limnocylindrales bacterium | reverse complement strand
TTCATGTCGATGAGCACGAACACGCAGATCCAGATGTCGGTCCCCGACCGGTTGCGCGGACGTGTCATGTCGGTCTACACGACGATCTTCGCCGGGACCACCCCGATCGGGAGGCTCATCGCGGGCGCGCTCGCCAGCGGCTTCGGGACCGCCGTCTCGATCATGGTCGGCGGCCTCGTCTCGGTGGGGATCGCCGCAACGGCCCTCGTCGTGGCGTGGCGGTGGGGCCTGATCGGCTCGCCCCGCAGCAGGCCCGAAGGTGGGGTGCTTGCGGGCCAGCCGGCAGCATCCGGGATGCGAGGCCACCTGCCTGACAACGCCGAGGGCACGGAGGATCGGGCGTTCGTGGGCCGTTCGGGTGCCTGAGGCGAGGGCGCGACGCGCACGTCACCACACACTGGAGCCATTGCCCTGACGCGGTCGTGGCTCGCACCATTCAGCCATCGTCCTCGATCCTAGCCTTGCAGGGAGCGAGACGTCCCGCTCGGTAGCTCGGGCGGCGTGGGGGCGGTCGGCGGACGAAGCGCTCGGGATGGGCTTCTAGGCCCGGGTGGGAGTGACGGCCCGAGCTCCCTCGACAGCTGGCGGCCAGCCGGCGTGGACGGTCGCCGGGGTGAGCAGCCCGATGCTCGAGTGACGGTCCTCGCCGTTTGAAGACGGAGGCCGCCCCGGGCGACGACCGCTCCCGTGGGGCTATTGCAGCACGGATGCCACCTGCCAGCGCCGGCTTGCCGGCACGAGCCGGTGGACCGGCAGGGCGCCCGCCAGGTCGTCCACCTCCCAGCACAGGATGGGCGCGACCTGGGCCAGGTAGCCGTGGGTGGACCAGTAGCTCGCGTAGAGGACGACGAGGAAGATGGCGAGGCCACCGGCGAGGAACGCGCCCCACGACAGCGCGGCCGGCCGGCGCCGCCAGGCATCGACCACGACCGCGCCCACAACAAGCGCCCCACCGGCCCAGCGCGTAATCGCGAACGGCCAGCTTGGCACCTTCCCGCCGACGAACGACTGGATGAAGCCCGCGAGCGACCAGCCGGCCCAGTCGTGCAGGCCTTCCGCCCAGCGCAGGCTGGCGAGGATCGGGCCGGGGCCCACGAGGAGCAGCGCGGGCGCCCAGATCGCGAGGCTCGCCAGGACCAGCGCGGCGAGCGCTGGCAACCCGCCGATCATGACCAGGCCGGGCGCCCAGGCGAGCGCGTGGAACTTGAAGCCGCCGGCGATCCCGAGGCCGACCCCGCCGCGGATCGAACCGCGCTTCGCGAGCAGCAGGGCCGCCAGGAGCACGATCCCGGCGCTCGTGTCGTTCGAGCCGTCCGAGGCGACCATCGCGAGGACCGGCGTGAACGCCGCCACGGCAAGCCCAATCGGCCGGCCGCGAGCCGCCAGGGCGACCAGCAGCGCACACGAGCAGGCGAACTCCACCCAGCGCAAGTCGAGTCGCAGGAGCGCGAAGGGCCAGTACCAGGCCAGTTCGGTGGGACCGTACGGGAAGGGCTCGCCCGGCGGGATGGAGTTCGGGTAGCCCACGTTCCACGGCGACAGGCCGGCGCGCACGCGGTCAATGGCCGCGCCGGTGACCGACAGGACGCCGGACCAGCCGTAGCCGTAGAGCCACGTCCGCAATGCGACGCCGGCCGCCAGCAGGAGGAGCAGGGTCAGGACGGCGCGTGGGCCGGGCCGAACCTTCCGGGCGACGAGCACGACGGCCACAAACGCCGGAAGACCCAGCCAGAAGACCTGGCCCGGAATCGTGGACGGCATAAGGAGGAGTAGCGCCGGGACGCCCGCCAGCCAGGCCGCCTGCCCCGGGTCGAGCTGGCGCCCGGCGACCTGGCCGACGGCGCGGGCTATCGCCGCGGGCAGATCGTTGGCGATGGGTCGCATTTCGCGATCGTACGATTGCGGGGCGGGTCCCGGGGGCGCGCCGGGGCGACTCAGGGGGCCTCAACTCGATGCGAGACCGTCGCTCCTGCCGCCGTCCTCCCTGTGGGTGCGAACTAGACGGCCGCTGCGGGCAATACGGCCGGGCGGGCCCCTCCCCTCGGGCTGACATCTTGGCCTGGGTGCGGTGGCAGACGTTCGTCAGATCGACGAGAGGGGTGAAGGCGTGAATGCAAGGCGGCCTGCGGTGTGGGACGTGCTCCGTCGTCAGAGCCGGCCGAAATAGACGATCCGCCCGTCCACGAGTCGAGCGGACGCCAGCGCCTCGACCATACACCTGGGCAGGACGACGCACGGGGTGGGGACGGCGGGATCAAATCCAGTTGTCCTGAGTCCGCTGGACTGCATTCTGGCGCGTTCGGAGCATGCGCAGAGCCTGCCACCCGGACGCCTGGGCCACGATCTCGGGCGGTCGTGTGGGTCCTGTCGGGGTCCGTAGCCGCCGATCAGCGGCCTCGTGACGAGGGCCCGACGGCGCCACCGGGCCGCCACCTGCGCGAACTGGACCGTGGCTGAATGTGGGCAGCTCGCCTTGCATTCGTGGCCGATGCGAGCCATGGTCTGGGCATGACCACCACGAAGGCGATCGAGATGACGAGCGAAATGGCGAACTTCGAGACCCTGACGCAGGCGACGCTCCGGGTCGACGAAGCCGAGCGCGGAGTGCGCGTCGCGAAGATCCGGCTCAACACGCTGGTCCCCGGCACTCCGCTCCGATATGGCGTCAAGGCGACCCGACGACTTCGTGCTGCGGACGCCGAGCTCGAGGCGGCCCGGGTCGCCTACGAGGCCGCGCAGGATCTCCCGGCGCCCGAGGACTGAGCCGGGCTGACCGCCACCGGGGCCGCCGTCCAGGTCACGTTGGCGGCTGCGATGCTTCGCCATGAGGTGCAGGCCGGACGGCTCCTCCGCGAACTCGGCCGGGAAGAGGGGTAGGAACCGTGAGCTCGACCCCGCTTCATCGAGACCATCCGCGGGGTCGGCTACAGGCTCCGGGAGCCCACATGATGCTGGCACGCTCGCTCCGGGCGCGGATGCTCGTGGCCTTCCTCGTCGTGGTCGCGGCCGCGATCGGCACCGTCGCCGTGGCCGTCCTGCTCGTGGGCCCGGG
>DATCGK010000222.1:0-3422 GCA_036508975.1 Candidatus Limnocylindrales bacterium | reverse complement strand
ACGCCTCGCCGAGCGATCCTCGCTTGGCCGTTGGATTCCCCGCCCTCCGGGGCTTCGTCACCGAAGCGTTTCTCCGCACGGGACTCACGCAGGCCGACGCCACCACCGGCGCCGACGTGCTGGCCACCACGGACGCGTGGGGCGTCTTCACCCACGGCTCGAAGCTGCTGCGCGGCTACCTGCGGCGGCTCCAGGCGGGCGGTCTGCGTGTCCAGGGTCAGCCGCGCGTGTCCGCGGAAGGCGGCGCGTGGGGGCTCGTGGACGGCGACTCGGCCTTGGGCCTCGTGACGTCCACCTACGCGATGCAGATCGCGATCGCCAAGGCCCGCCTCCATGGCATCGCCTACGTGGGGGTCCGGAACAGCTGCCATTTCGGAGCCGCGGGCTACTACGCCTGGCTGGCTGCGCGAGAGGGCCTGATCGGGTTGAGCATGGCCAACGACATTCCGTCCGTCGTCGCACCCGGCTCCCGTGGGGCCGTCACGGGCAGCAACCCCATCGCCTACTCCGTGCCGGTCGCCGGCAATCGCCCGTTGCTGCTCGACATGTCCATTGCCACCGTCGCGGGCGGCAAGGTCTACGCCGCCAGGGAACGGGGCGATCCGATCCCGGAGAACTGGATCGTGGGCCCGGATGGCCGCCCCACGACCGATCCGAGCATGTACCCGGCCCTCGGGGCGCTCATGCCGGCGGCCGGCCACAAGGGATACGGGCTTGCGCTCCTGATCGAGACGCTCGCGGGGGTCCTCACCGGGGCTGGATTCACGTGGCAGATCCACAGCTGGATGACCGATGATCTTGCTGCGCCGACGGGGCACGGCGCCGCATTCGTCGCGATCGACGCCGACGCGATGATGCCGGCTGGGGCATTCGGCCGACGCATGATGGCCCTGGTCGACGAGATCCACGCAGCTCCCAAGGCCGACGGGAGCGAGCGGATCTACGTTCCGGGCGAAATGGAATGGGAGCGCTTCGACCGCGCGATGCAGGACGGGGTCCGTCTGCCGCCCGATGTCGTGGCCAGCCTTCGAGAGGCTGCCGCGCTCGTCGGGCTGGATTTGGATCGAGACCTTCGGTGAGCGGGGCCCGCCCTCCCAAAGGGACGCTTGCCCCCATACGTGCCCACCGTGTCCCGCGGCCCCCGGGATCGACGCTGCGGGCAAGACCTGTCTGAATCGCGGTACTTGCATCCGACAACCACGACCCGAGCAGTGAGGTACCCATCAATGCGCGTCATCCGGTTCGACGACGAGGCGGGCGTCACCCGCTACGGGGCACTCCAGGAGGACGGGACCGCGCTGCGGATCGCCGGCGACATCTTCGGAGCATTCGAAGTCACGACGGAACCCGCTGTGGTCGCCAGGCTGCTGGCACCTGTGGCTCCGACAAACCTCCTCTGCATCGGCCGCAACTATCGGCGCCATGCGGAGGAGGGCGGCGAGCCGGTGCCGGAGCACCCGATCGTCTTCATGAAGGCGACGACCGCCGTGCAGGATCCGGGCGCACCCATCGTGCTCCCGCGCCACCTCCGAAGCGACGAGGTCGACTTCGAGTGCGAGCTCGCCGTCGTGATCGGCAAGCGCTGCACGAACGTTACGCCCGAGAGCGCGCTCGACTACGTGCTCGGCTACACCTGTGCGAACGATGTCAGCGCACGTGACTGGCAGGGCCGCTGGGGCGGGGGTCAGTGGTGGCGGGGAAAGTCGTTCGACACCTTCGCCCCGCTCGGACCGTGCCTGGTCCTGGCCGACGAGATCCCGGACCCGTCGACCCTGCAGGTCCGCCTGATCCTGAATGGCGAGGTCATGCAGGATGGTCGCACCGCGGACATGATCTTCGACGTTCCCACGCTGATCGCGTTCCTCAGCGGCGACACGACCCTGTTGCCAGGTACGGTCATCCTCACGGGCACCCCGCACGGCATCGGCGCCGCGCGCTCCCCGCAGGTGTTCCTCCAGCCCGGCGACACCGTGACCGTGGACATCGACCGGATCGGCAGCCTGACCAACCCGGTCATCGGGGAGCCATGAGACGTGTCGAGCGCTCCCGGAGTCGCGGCGCGCTAGGCAGGCCGAGGTCTCGCCAGCTCGATTGATAGATACCAGATACGATACGCTACCCGGTAACCCGCGATCCGGTCCCTGATCCGCATGGACCGGGCACGACCTTCAGCGGTCGCGAGGGGCGGCAGGGCCGCCAAGTCACGCCGTGGTCACTCCCCCGGGCGAGCGTACTCTGGTCGACGATGTCACTACCGCATCCAACCCGATGGCGTGCCTTCGCCTCGGGCCGCTACCGGCCGTTCCAGGCAATCGCAGTCGGCCAGGCCTTCACGGCTTCGTATGCCTCGGACGCACTCTTCGTCCCGCTCCTGCTCGTGCTCGGCGCGCCCCCGGCACTCGTGGTCGTGGTCGGCGCCATCCCGGTCGGAGGTGCAGCGCTCCAGGCCCTGGCCCCGCAGATCCTGCGCAAGC
The DNA here is from genome assembly GCA_036508975.1 of Candidatus Limnocylindrales bacterium. Lineage (GTDB taxonomy): Bacteria > Chloroflexota > Limnocylindria > Limnocylindrales > CSP1-4 > CAIXZV01. The sequence goes on along the minus strand of DATCGK010000222.1, from coordinate 948 downwards.
TCCACGGCAACCTGCGCGGACTCACCCTGGCCCTGACCCTCGCCGAGGTCCGCGGCTTCGTCCTCACCGCCATCGTGGCCGGCGTGGCCGCCGGTGTCGTGGGCCATGGCCCGGGGATCGCGCTCATCTCGCTGACCGTCGCAGTCGGCCAGACCGCTGGCGTACTGTCGGGCTCGAACATCACTCTCTGGACGGCCGTCGTCCTGTCCGACGCCGAGCGCCGGCTGGTTGGACCACGGATGGGCGCGCTCACCATGGCGCTCTCGACCGTCCTGCTCCTGCCCGCCGGCTTCATCCTGGACGCAGGGACACAGGCGATCGGCCTGTGGGCGTTCGCGGCCTTCTTCCTCGTCGGCGGCGCGGCGTCGATGCTCACTCCGCTGGCCGTGGCCCGACTTCCCCACCCCGGACGGGTGCTGGTCGCCCGCGAGACACCCGCCGGGACCGGGGTCCCGCCCGAGTTCCGCCGCTTCATGGGCGCAAGCGTGGTCGCCGCGTTTGGACAGGGCCTCCTCCCCGCACTCTCGCTGTATGCCTTGAGGGTGCTCGGGATGTCGGCCGGCTTCGCCGTCGCGCTGGCGGGCGTCGCGGCGGCGGGCGCGCTGGCCGGCTCGCTGGCCGCGGGCTCATTCCTGTTCACGGGCTCGTCGAGCCGGGTGCTGCGGGCCAGCTTCCTGGTGCGGGCCGTCGCGGCCGGGTGCTGTGCGGCGGCGATCCCGGCGAACCCGCTCGCGCCTGCCTTCCTCCTGGTCGGCGCAGTGCTCTTCAACGGCGCGGGGACGGCCGGGGCCCTCGCCACCAACGAGCGCCTCTACCGTCTCGTTCCGGCGCAGCTTCGCGTCCACAGCCAGAGCCGGTTCGTCGGGGCGACGGCGGCAGCGGCCGGCGGTGGTGCTGTCATCTGTGCCACGGTGCTCAGCCTTGTGCCTCCGGTCGCGTGGGCCGCGT
>DATCGK010000221.1:0-6254 GCA_036508975.1 Candidatus Limnocylindrales bacterium | reverse complement strand
GGCGACCGTCGATCCGCTGCGAGCTGCATCGCCAGCGCAATCTCGACACCGGATTGGCCGGCTGGGAGTCGACCCCGCGACACTCACCACGCCCACGGCGCAGGGCACCACCGCGCCGTCCGTGAACAGCACGCCACCGATTGGGCATGCCGAACCCGGCGTGGGCGTCCGGCATGACCGCCACGTGGTCTCGCGCCACCTCGAGATCCGCGAGGTTGCGCGCCTGCTCCAGGGTGACGCCCTCGGCGTCGGTGGCCCAGCTCCAGACCGGCAACCGGCCACCCTCGATCACGGGCACCTGCCTGGAGGTCCTCCTGTCGAGCCTGATCCGGGCACGCAAGCTGCCCAGTGCCGACCTCGCTCGCGATCAGGGTAGACTCGCGGCTTCCTCAACGCTGATCCCGGAGAATTCATGAGCCTCTTCCATCGCGCGCTCGGCCTCGACCGGTCCGCGACCGACGCGCCCCTCGACGTCCACGCGCCGCTGCCGCCCGCAACCGTCGCCGAGACCGACAGCGTCCGCGCGATCTCGATCCGCCTGGAAGCCATGCCGCCGGCACGCGCACGGTACGTGGCGGCGTTCGCCTACCTGCTCGGGCGCGCCGCGCAGGCGACCGGCGCCGTGAGCGATACGGAACGGGCCGAGATGCTGCGCATCGCCGGCGAGGATGGCCTCGACGCGGAGACGGCGCCGCTCGTCATCGACCTGGCGGCGACGCTGGCAGGCCAGTACGGCGCGACCGAGGACTACCTCGTCACGCGCGAGTTCAAGGCGATCTCGACCATGGAGGAGCGGGAGCGGCTCCTGCGTTGCTTCTTCCTCGTCCTGGTGGCCGATGACGAGATCGACGCGACCGAGTCCTGGCTGGCGAACCGTCTGGCCGAGGAGCTGGATATCGAGCGCCCGGACCTCAACGCGATCCGCGAGGAGTTCCACGACCAGCTGTCCGGCGTTCGCGAGCTGCGACAGCTCGAGCAGGTCCAGCCGCTTCCCCAGGGCTGACCCCCGTCCTGCGCCCCCGCGACCAGCGGGCTCCGAGGCGAGCGGGCTCCGAGGCGAGCGACCCACGACCCGCCGACCGCCAGCGTCAGGCGAGGCGAAGGTCGATGACGCCCTCGCCGACGCGGCGGCGGACCTCGGCGACGAGCTCCGCGTCGTAGGCGACGCCCCGCAGCTCCATCGGCAGCGCGCTGCCACCGGGCGCAGGCACGTGAACCACGACCCGCGTCGAGCCCGGCCGCTCGCGCATGACGCCCTTGAACGCCTGCATGGCCGACAGCACGCGGTCCGTCCCGGCCTCGCGGGCGAAGTGGACGTTCAGAACGGCGCCGGGAGCGGCCTCGACGGGCCGTGACGGGGCCTCGTTGGCCGCCGCGGCACGGGAGCGCTGCTCTTCCGGGAGCGGCGGTGACTCCGGGTCGTCGGTACCCGCGGGCCCCGTCGCCCCCGGCGGCTCCGCGTAGGTGGGGACGGGCTCGGCGGGACGGAGCGGGCCACCGCCGCGGCCATTGACGCCGTTGACGTTCCCGGTCCCGTTGCCTCCCCCGGTGCCTCCCCCACCGCTCCGCCGCGCCGCGCGCTTGTCCAGCGACCCGACCTCCTTCGCGAAGGCCTCCGGTCCGCGGTCCGCCACGGTGTCCCAGTCCCAGACCGAGTCCGCCAGCAGCGACGCCTCGTCGCCGCGGTGGTCCACGCGGCCCGCCACCAGCAGGATCGCCCCGGCTCGCCAGGTCCCGATCGTCTGCTCGTAGGTCTTGGGGAAGACCACCACCTCCAGCGTCCCCTGCAGATCCTCCAGCGTGACCACGGCCATCGTGGCCTTCGCCTTGGTGAGCACCGGCCGGATCCCGGTGACGATGCCGCCCAGGACCACGCGCTGCCCGTCGAGCGACTCGTCCTTGAGGTCACCCGAGTACGCCGTCACGAACAGGCCCACGCGCTCCGCCACCTCGCCCATCGGGTGGTCCGAGAGGTAGAGCCCCATGAGCTCCTTCTCCCAGCGGAGGCGTTCCCGGACGGGGGTCTCCGGCGTGGCCGGCAGCGGCCGCTCCAGCGTGGTGGACTCGTCACCGGCCAGGTCGAACAGCGAGGTCTGGCCGCTGACCCGGTCGCGCTGCGCGGACTGGCCGGCCGCGAGGGCGTCGTCCAGGCCCATCAGGATCTGCGCCGGGTGGCCCAGCATGTTGAGCGCACCGACCTTGGCCAGCGACTCCAGCACCTTGCGGTTCACGAGGCGCAGGTCGATCCGGGTGCAGAAGTCCGTCAGCGAGCGGAACTCGCCGCCCTCCTCGCGCGCCTTGATGATCGACTCGATCGCCCCCTCGCCGATGTTCTTGACCGCCAGCAGGCCGAACCGGATGGCGTCGCCCTCGACCGTGAAGCCGAGACCGGACCGGTGGACGTCCGGCGTCCGGACCTCGATGCCCAGGCGCCGGCACTCCGCGATGGCCGCCGCGACCTTCTCGGCGTTGTCCCGGAAGGCGGTCAGCACCGACGTCATGTACTCGACCGTGTAGTTCGCCTTGAGGTAGGCGGTCTGGTAGGCGATCAGGCCGTAGCAGGTGGCGTGGGCCTTGTTGAACCCGTATCGCTCGAACGGCTCGAAGGCCTTGAACACGGCGTCGATGGTCTGGGGTGGCACGCCGCGCTCGGCCGCCCGCTCGACGAAGGTCTCTCTCATCGACTGCAGGACCGCGCGCTTCTTCTTGCGGATCGCGTAGCCCAGCGTGTCCGCCTCGGGGCCCGTGAACCCGCCCAGGGCCATGGCCGCGGACATGATGTCCTCCTGGTAGACGAAGATCCCGTACGTCCGATTGAGGAACGGCTCCAGCAGCGGGTGGAGGTAGACCACCGGCTCCTGGCCGTGCTTGCGCCGGATGTAGGCCGGGATATTGTCCATCGGGCCCGGCCGGTAGAGCGCCACCATGGCCGCGAGGTCGAACACGGACGTCGGCTGCAGCTCCCGGACGTAGCGCCGCATCCCCGCGGACTCGAGCTGGAACACGCCCGTCGTCTCGCCCGAGGCCAGGAGCGCGAACGTCGTCGCGTCGTCCAACGGGATGTCGTCCAGGTCCACCGCGACGTCGCGGTTCTCCTTGATGAGGTCCACGGCCTTGCGCAGGATCGTGAGGTTGGACAGGCCCAGGAAGTCGAACTTGAGCAGGCCCAGCGCCTCGATGGCATGCATCTCGTACTGGGTCATCAGCGCATCGGAGTTGGTCGCCTTCTGGAGCGGCATCAGCTCCGTCAGCGGCTCCCGCGAGATCACGACACCGGCGGCGTGCGTGGACGCATTCCGGGCCACGCCTTCGAGCTGCTTCGCGAGGCCGATCAGCTTCTCGATCTGCGGGTCGCCGTCGTGCATCTCCTTGAGTTGCGGGGAGAGGTCCAGCGCCTCGTCCAGCCTGATGCCCAGCTGGTTCGGGACCGCCTTGGCGATCCGGTCCACGTCGCCGTAACTCATGCCCAGGACCCGGCCCACGTCCCGGATCGCCGCCCGGGCGAGCATCGTGCCGAAGGTGATGATCTGGGCGACGTGGTCCTGGCCGTACTTGCGGCTGACGTAGTTGATGACCTCGTCCCGGCGCTCGTCCTCGAAGTCCACGTCGATGTCCGGCATCGTCACGCGGTCCGGGTTGAGGAAGCGCTCGAACGGGAGCCCGTAGTGGAGCGGGTCCACCGGCGTGATGCCCAGCGTGTAGGTGACGATGGAGCCGGGCGCGGATCCCCGGCAGGTGGTGGCGATCCCCTCCTGCCGGGCGAACCGGACGAAGTCCGCCACGATCAGGAAGTAGCCCGCGTAGCCCATCGAGAGGATCACGCCCAGCTCGTAGTCCAGGCGCTGCTGGAGCGCGGGCGTGATCGAGCCGTAGCGGCGGACCAGCCCCGCCTCGCATTCCTTGCGCAGCCAGGTCTCGGCCGTCTCGCCGTCCGGCACCGGAAAGTGCGGGATCCGCAGGTCGCCCAGCGGCAGCCTGAGGTCCACCATCTCGGCGATGCGCCGGGTGTTGAGCAGCGCCTCGCGCTGGTCCGGGAACAGCCGCTGCATCTCGGCTGCGGTCTTGAGGTAGAACTCCTGCCCCTCGAACCGCATCCGGTTGGGCGTGTCGATGTTGTTCCCGGTCCCCACGCAGAGCAGGACGTCGTGCGCCTCGTGCTGCTCCGGGTGGACGTAGTGCAGGTCGTTGGTGACCACCAGCGGAAGGCCGGCCTCGGGCGCCAGGCGGAGCAGCTGCTCGTTCAGGCGGCGCTGCTCCGGGATGCCGTGGTCCTGGAGCTCCAGGAAGAATCGGTCCTTGCCCAGGATGTCCTGGTAGGTGCCGGCGAGCTTTCGGGCGAGCTCCCAGTCCTCGGCCTCGAGCGCCTTGGGGATCTCGCCACCGAGGCAGGCGCTGAGGCCCACGAGTCCCTGGCTGTACCTCGCCAGCTGCTCGTGATCGATGCGCGGCTTGTAGTAGAAGCCGTCGATGTGGGCGTCCGTGATCAGCCGGCACAGGTTCTGGTAGCCGACCATGTCGGTCGCGAGCAGGACCAGGTGGTAGGGCTGCGCGTCCGCCCGAGGATCCCGGTCCCGCATCCCGCGCCGGGCGACGTAGGCCTCCACGCCGATGATCGGCTTGATCCCCGCCTTGGTGGCCGCCTGGTAGAACGCCACGGACCCGTAGAGCGCGCCGTGGTCCGTGACAGCCAGCGCGTCGAACCCGTGCTTCAGCGACGTGTCGACCAGGTCCGTGATCCGGCCGAGCCCGTCGAGCAGGCTGAACTCCGAGTGGGTGTGGAGGTGGACGAAGTCGTTCGGGGCGATGCTCACGGGAGATCTATGGTACCCGGGGACGGCAGGCGACTACGGCGAACAGCCGCCCGTCATGCTCAACGTCAGACACCCACGGGCGGTGCGACCGACCATCATGGGAGCGTCCGCCGCCACACGCCACCCGGGAATCCCGCGGACGGTGGGTTCGTCGAGCCCGCGAGGCCAACCGCGACTTCGACCGACGACGACGCGGCCGCCGCATGGGGACCGAAGCCCCCGAATGTCGGGTCCGAGGCAATACACTGCCAAGCGTGACCGTCGGTTGATGCCCAGATCCCGCCGAGACGACTTTGGTCGCCTGACGGCCCGGTCGTGCGTCAAGGACGTTTGGTCATTCATCCTTGCAGGAGATCCGCGGGCTGCTGCTCATGATGTCGCCCACGAAGTTGTCGCTCAACTGGGTCAGCACGGAATCTGCGTGATCGGGATCGCCTTCGCGCGCATCATCTCCAGGAGCATCCCCAAGTAGGCTTGGAGATGCGGCAGGACCGGCTCCATGTCCTTTGCGGCCTGAGCCGTGACTGTCGAATCTCCATGTGCCTCCCGGACCGTGACGATGTATTTCTCGAGGCCGTCGAGCACGACCGTGAGCTCTGCGCTTGCCGCCGCGCCTGGAACCCACGTGGCGCCGCGGTCATTGGCAGCGCGGGCAGCATCGAGGTGCAGGAGGACCGGTGCCGCGGCCTTGTCGATTTGCGCCGCGTCTCTCGCCTGCACGGCCGAATCGAACGCCATCCAGGCCACGGACTTTCCGGCGTCGCCGCCCCAACCGAGACCCAGCTCGCTATTCGCTGTGCAGGCGGCCGCCGCGAAACCGGCGGCATCGACTGCCGGGAGGGGCGTAGGGGAAGCCGGGCTCGACGTCGTTGCCACGGGTCCGGCCGTGCAGGCTGCGGCAACAACGATCACGGCCGTCAGAACCACGGGTGTCCACGACGAGTGCGCTCGACCCGAGGCAGGACCCCGGGGGGACTGCCGCCCGATTGCACCCCAGAACACACCGAGGATCCGCTCGAGGGTCATCTCTTTCCTCCCTGGGCGGCAACCAGGCCCTGGGGTGGGTCGGCGGTCGTCGAATGGACAGACGCCAGCAGGCCGAAAGTGTTACAGCCGCCCAGAGGTCGGGGGGATCGTGACCGGGGGCACACGTGAACTCCGACCCATCGGCACGTGGAGCTGGACGCAGTCGTTCGGGCCAGGATCGATGCTCCTGCTGCGTCGGCCCGCAGGTGACGCGCGAGAAGCTCCGGGGCGTCATCGAGATGGACGAGACCTGGGTCGGCGGCCTCCAGACCGGCCTCAAGGGCAGCCGGCAGCTCAAGGGCCGCAAGGCGGCGCTGGTGATCGTCGCGGTCGAGCGGCGGGGCACGGCGTCGGGCCGCGTCCGCATGGAGGTCATCCCCGACTTCACCCAGGACACGATGACCGACTTCGCACGGC
>DATCGK010000220.1:0-5725 GCA_036508975.1 Candidatus Limnocylindrales bacterium | reverse complement strand
CACGCCACCACCCCCTCCCGCGGGTCGCAGGCCGCGCCGACCGTGGCGATGAGATCGGGCACCGTCGTGCGCGCGGTGGCGAGATCGCCAAGACCGTCCTCGGACAGCGCCGCGACGGCGATGGTCCGGATCCCGTTGGCGGCGTACATCGCCCGGTGCTCGGCCCATTCGCGGGACAGCGCCTCGACGGACGCCGCCATCTGGTCGCCGTCGGCGCGGGTCCTGACCGGCCGGAGGTACGCATTGGCGAGCGACTCCGGAGCATCGCCGCGGACGACGGCCATCACGAAGGACGGCTTGTTGAAGGCCGCAAAACTGTGCTGCTTGCCACCGGGGATCGCGGTGATCGAGGCGGCGACGAACGCCTCGACGGCGAGGCGGACCAGATCCGGGTCGCCCAGTCGCTCGGCGAGCGAGCGGAGATCGAGCGTCGCGTAGCGGTAGTGGATCGAGGCGTTGTAGCCCTGGAGACCGAGCATCCCGGCTCCCGTCTCGTCGGCTTGCTGGAGTTCATCCACTGCCGTGAAGTAGTCGACTTCGGCGTCGAGCGCCGCCGCGCCGAGCGAGTGGGCCACGTAGGCCGAGCCATCGACGTTCGATCCCGGCAGATCGGCGATGAAGCGGCCGAAGAGCGCGAGGTCGATCGAACCGGCGAGATCGAGGGCGGCCCGGATTGCGCGCACCGCCTCGATCGGCACCTCGACCCCGGTCTCCTTCTTGGTCTTGCCCTTCCTGCCGTCAGCCGAAGGCGCGGGATCGGCCGCCACGGTGAAGACAGCCCCGTGGGCGACAATGGCGGCTGCGATCGCCTGTACCTGGTCGTCGCCGAGGAACGCCAAGGCGTCACTCTCGCCCTCGTCGCTGATCGACCAGCCGACGGAGCGCAGCGCGCGCGTGACGGCCATCCGGGCCACGGCGGCGTCCATCCCTCCGGCCGTGAGCCGCTCGGTGACGAGATCGACGACCCGCCTGGTCCGGGTCGCCAGGCGCTCGGGCGGCAACAGCCCCTGGTCCCGGAATGCCTCACGGATCGCCCGCTTGAGCGATTGACTGCTGATCCGTGCCCGACGGGTGCCGCCGAAAACGCATTCCTTGGGCGCGCCGGTGTCGTCGCGGTTGAGGTTCGCTGGCGCGAATGACTGGAGGATGTGGAGATCGAGGAACATCAGGCAACTCCTGTTTCGGGGCTGGTGGCCGGCAGGTCGGCGGGGTCGGGGGCTAGGGCGCGGCGATAGCTGCGGGTCCAGCGTCGCTGGACGACGCGGTCGGGGTGGTCCCAGGCGAGCAGATCGTGAAGGAGCTGCGCCCAGTCGATCCCGATCCCATCGGAGTCGAGGATCGTCACGGCGCGGCGGAGCGGGGGCACGAGATCCTCGCGGCGCGTGGCGAGCAGCGCGAGGACCCGGGGCGTCACGCTGGCTTCGCTGCGCTTGGCAAGGAGCCGGGCGAGCGATGCGCCGAGGTCACCCTCGGTCGTTGACCGGTCCCGGTTCCCGCGCTGGGTCGCGGCAAACAATGCCGCGACGAGGCCATGGGTCTCCTCGTCCCGCTCCGACAGGTCGGCAGGCAGGACCCGACCGAGGACGAGCAGGGCCTCGAGGCTGCCACTCTCCTCGGCGAGACCTCGGCGAAGCGCAGCGAGCGACCCGCGGTCGCCTCGCTCGACCAGGGCGTCGAGACGGGCCACGAACACGCGCTCCGGCCCGTTGGGCTTCCAGGGTTCCATCAGGCGCTCACCTCCGGGACATGCTTGGCGCGCAGGGCCGCGAGCTGGCGGCGGAAGACGATGTCGGCCGAAGCGACGGCGAGGGCCGCCCGCGGCTGTCGCTCAAGGTCACGGGTGGCGGAGCGGAACGCCCCCGTCGCGGCCGAACCCACTGCGTCGGTCCAGGCGAGGAACGCCGCGGTCCGCGCGGCGGCGTCCGGGTCGCCGAGGGCTTCGACGAAGCGGGCAAACGCCGGGTCGAGCGCTGCCCAGTACGGCGCTGCGACCCGCACCGGGTCCACCGTCACCCGGTCGCGGTCGCCCAACTCTTCCGCGAGGACGAGAAAGGGACCAGGGGCGGGTTTGACCCCGACCTCGCGCACATAACGCGGCTCGAACAGGGAGCCGACCGCCTCGGCGTACCGGGCAGCGCGGGCTACGAGGTCCTGGATCGCGCGGTCCTCGAGGATCGCCGGGCTGACCGCGAGGTGCTCGCGCCGCCAGAGGTACGGCTTGGAGGCCCGGCCGGACGCCATCGTGAGGCCGTAGGCATCGAGCGGCACGATCCGCGTCCGCGGGAGATCCCCATACCCCTCGCGGGCGAGCAGCCCGATCCAGTCGATCACCTTGGGCCGGATCGACGAGCGATCGTCGGCGGCGACGAGCAGCGCCGTGCTGTCGCGCCAGAACGCTCGCGCTGCCTCGAAGCGGATCGGAAGGAATGGGTCGTCGGTCTCAGTCTTTGCCTGGGGGTTCGCCCGAAAGGCGAGGAACGTCGGCTCCGTCCGGCTCCTGCTCCCGGCCGCGCCGCGGTAGCGCTCCTCGCCGCGGGTCATCGCAGCCCGCCGAACAACCGTCGCGCCATTCGCATCGATCTCCGGATGCAGGAGGATTCCGCGACTGAGCCAGGTCAGCTCGTCGAGCCATCCGCGAACGGCGCGCTCGCCCGGGACGAGCGGCTCGGTGCGCTCCCAGTTCGGCCGATCGGTCGCATCGCCCGCGATCGGCTCACCGTCAGTCGGGGCATACCGAACGAGGTTGAGACACAGGGTTTCGAAGAGGGTGCGTCCGCGAGCGAAGACCGTCGCCGTCCCGGTGAGCGGGCCGGCCTGGCACGACTTCTTCGGGTCGGTCGGGTGGGGCGTCATCATCCCCGGCGGGCCGTAGAGGTGGGCGACGAGTACGGCGCAGGCGGCCTCGGCGGGCCTCAGGCTCGCCTCGATGGTGTGGTCGAAGAGGAGAGCGGAGTTCCGCTCCGAGGCCCGCTCCGGCAGCAGGATGGCCACCGGCTTCGACTCGGCGGCAGCGACCTGCGGGTCCTGCATGAACGGGTGTCGGGCGTCGAAGAGATCGAAGCGATCAGCCCAGGCCCCGAGGTACGCGTCGAGGCGCACAGGGTCGAACCGGCCGGCGGACCATACGGCGTCCCAATCCTCGGCATCGGCGGGGCCGCCGATGACCCGGTGAAGGACCGCGAGCAGGACCCGGTGGAGCGCGGCGGTCACGAGCGGGCTGTCGGCATCGACCGCCAGGATGCCGGGTGCGCCGCCCAGGGCCTCGCGGATGCCGACGAGGTCGGGCCGACCGTCGGATCGCAGGACGGGAATCCAGGGTTGGGACGCCAGGTCGAACGTGGCAGTCACACGGCTCCTTCTGCTGGCGGCGTCACCTTGCCGACGACGAGGCCGAGATCCCCATCGAGCCGGAGGATGTCGCGCCCGATGATGATCGATTGCCCGGCGTCGAGGACGAGCGGCACGCAGCCGCGGAGGAGCGCCTGTCGCCGCCAGCCCGTCGGCACGGGCATCGTCCGGATCCGCGCCACGAGGCCGCGCAACGAGATCGGCACTGAGCGACCGAGCAGGCGGCGTGCCTCGCCGACCGTGGGCCTGCGCGAGCGGTCGGCGATGTCGTGCTCCAGCAGCACCACGGTCACCCGGTCGGCGTCGAGGCGGGTTAGGGCGCGCAGGGCGGGGTTGTCCGCGTCCTCATCGAGCGCGTACCGGGTCAGTTCGGCGAGCGATCCCCCCGTCGCGTTCGGGTGCTTGAGCCGTCGGGCCTCGGCCTCGGCCGCCATCCGTGCGCGCTCCCGCGCCCAGTCGGCGGCCGTCGCGCGCCACGCGGCGGCCACCGCGTCGTCGAGCGCAGCGTCCGGATCGGCGGTCGCGTAGACCGCCTCGACAAGAGCCTCCACCTCGGCGGGGATCCGGACTTCGGTCCGGCCGTCGAGCGCGAGGTGTGTGCGCAGGAGGATGTGCGGCTCGTACACCATCCGGTCGCCCGGAGCGAAGGACGGGACGCCGGTATCGCCGACGGACCGGGCCACGACGCGGAGCACGGGTGTGGCGAGACCGGGCGGGCGCTGCGGGTTGTTGGCCGCGTGGCGGTGAAGGCGGCCGGCCCGCTGGAGCAGGAGGTCCACGGGCGCGACGTCGGAGATCATCGCGTCGAAGTCAAGATCGAGGCTCTGCTCGATGACCTGGGTCGCCACGAGAACCGCCCGCGCGGGGCGACGTGGGTTCCGGTCGTCGCCGGGTCCCCGCGAGAACCGGGCGAGCGAGCGGGTCTCGCGGACCGAGCGCTCGTCGAGAGGAAACCGCGCATGGAGCAGGTCGACGAGGGGACCACCGTCCGAGGCGTGGCCGGGCATGCGGGCGGCGATTGCCGAGAAGACCGCCTGGGCGCATGGGACGGTGTTGCACACGACTGCGAGACAGCCTCCGTCGGACGTGAGCTGCTCGACAAGAACGGCCAGTGCCTCGGGGTCTGCCGGTGCGTCGGCGAGTCCGAGCGTGCGCTGGTTGAGGACGGACGTCGCCACCGTCCGCGCCTCCGCGCCCCCGGACGAGATAACCGAGACGCGCGGGTAGGTTGCCGCCGGGATCGTCACGGGATCCGCCGGCCAGCCCGCGCCGCGGGCGTAGGCGGCAAGGAATGCCCGCCGCCGCTCATCGGGCAACGTGGCCGAGAGCAGCACGACCGGGCTGCCCAGCGCAGCACACCACTCGAGCAGCAGCTCGATGAGCGAACCCATGTACGCGTCGTACGCGTGGACCTCGTCGATCACGAGCGTCTTGCCCGCAAGGCCGAACAGACGCACGAAGACATGCGGGGTGACGAGGGCCGCGAGCAGCGCCTGGTCGATCGTGCCGACGCCGATCGGGGCGAGGAGGCCGCGCTTCGCGGCTGTGAACCACTCCGACGCGACGACCCGGGCGGGTGTGCCGTCGGGAGCATCCTCGACACAGATCACGTCGGCCTCGAAGGCCAGCCGGTCGGCGGCCTCCCGGAGGAGTGCGAAGTCAGCGGAAAGCGCAGCGTGACCGTGGAGCAGGTGCAGCTCGGTGGCCTCGCCCGGGTACCTGCGGAGGACGACATCGCGGACCCGCGAGAACATCTGGTCCGAGGTGGTCATCGTCGGCAGCGCGATGTATACGCCGCGCACGCTGCGGGCGGCCGACCAGCGATCGGCGAGCCACAGCGCCGCCTCGGTCTTCCCCTCGCCGGTCGGGACCTCGAGCACCGCGAGCGCGGGTGGCCCGATCCTCTCGGCCAGCTCGATGGCGACCTCCTGGACCGGACGCGGGGCTGCGACCCGGAACAGCATCTCGAACGTGGCGGTCGCGTCCGGTGCCCCGAAACCTGACCACCCGAGCCGATCGAGCGCCCGCTCTGCGCGCTCACGCGCGACCACGTACATCGCGGCCGGCTCGTCGTCGAGCGGCGGCGAGGCCGCGCGCGAGACCGAGAGCGGGAAGTAGTCGGCGTTCGACGCGATCCAGTCGCTCACCGTCACGAAACCGGCGAGCACGATGGCGGCCGGCCGAGAGAGGCCAACGGCGGGAACGGCTGCGCATCTCAGGTCGAGGGCCGACGCAACGGCACCGACGTGAGCAAGGCGCGCCGACGCCCAAGACTCGTCGCCGAGCGACCCCTGATCGCACAGGTGCCCGTCGGCGGGGAACACGCCGTGGTGTCCACCGAGGAGGGTGGCGAGCCGGGCGGCCGCCCGGCGCGACA
>DATCGK010000219.1:0-3219 GCA_036508975.1 Candidatus Limnocylindrales bacterium | reverse complement strand
CGGGCTTCGGCTTGGGAGCGGGCTTCGGCGTGGGAGCGGGCTTCGGCTTGACCACGGGCTTCGGCTTGGGAGCTGGCTTCGGGACGACGGTGAAGGTCCCCGAACCGGCCCTCGCGAGCAGCACGCCTGCCTTCGAGAGCGCGGACGGCTTGACGGTGATGACCACGCTCGCGGCGTACGGGAACGCCGAGGCCGGGTGGAACACGAGCACCGTGTCCTTCTCCGCCCAGGTCACCTTGCCGGACACGGGCTTGCCGCCGGCGGTGACGCTCAGCGCCACGGCCGTCGTCTTGCGGTCCATGCCCTCGGTGAACCGCACCGAGATCAGCGCCGCCTGGACCACGGCCGCGGTGCCGGACCGCGGTCGGAACCGCACGACGGCTGGGGCCTTCACCGTCCTGATCGACAGGCTCGGGACGGTGGCGAACGGGACGCCATCGCTATCCTCGAGGCCATCGACCCGGATCATGTAGGTGGTGTCCGGGGCCAGGCCGCCGGCAGGCGTGAACACGAACTCGCCAGCGGTCGCGCCGGCGGCAACGACGCCATCAAGCGGGGGCTCGGTGCGCAGCGCGGTGCGCACCGCGGCCAGGGGAGCGGCGCGGTCGAGCACGATCTTGAAGGCCGTGTCGAGGCGGGCACGGTCTCCGGACCGGCTCACGGCGCTGAGGGAACCGGTCCCGGCGTGGCCGGTGAGGACGAGAGCCCTGACCGGGGCCTCCAGACTGGCGCCGCCAGCGCTGCGGGCGGCGTCGGAAACGGTGATCGTGTAGAGGGTATCGGCCACCCAGTGCCCGACCGGCGCGATGGTGAGCACCCGTCCGGCGGTGTCCCACGTGAAGGTCACAGGCGATTCGGGCGAGACCCGGAGCGCGGCGGCAACGGAAGCGGGCTCCATCGGCGCGGCGAAGGCAATCGTGAACGGGTCCTTCAGGGCATGACCCGTGCGGACGACGTCAAGCAGTTGCGCCGCTACCGGCTGCGGCTGCGACTTCGGCGTTGCGACGCTCGGTGCCGGCGGCATGCTGACCACCACCACGAGCCCGATCACGGCACTGGCGGCGAGGCCGGAGGCGATCCTGGCCCGCGTCCCGCGTCGTCCGAACGAGGCGAGATAGACCATGAGCACCACCGGCAGGGCGAGCAGAGCCGCGCCGAGCTTCCGCAATAGCCGGTCCTCCACTTCACCGTTCAGATGACGCCCTGAGAGCCTGACACAGGCTCGATTGCAGCGTTCCGCGTTCGTCGCGCGTCCCCCGCGGCTGGCCGGAGGGTAACACCGCTCTCACCGGGAAGGCAACCCCGAGGACCGGAGCCGGTGTCAACGGCGGGGACCGGAGCCGCCGGCCGCCCTCGGCCGGCTCCCCGGTCAGGCGGCCCTCCCACGCCCCGGCCGAGGACGGCCGGCGGCGTTCGCCGACGCGAGCGGACCCGCCGCACGGTACCGTCCGAAGGTCTCCAGGACGAGCCCGCGGACTTCGAGCCTCGTCAGCGCGACCAGCACCATGGCGCCAGGACCCCCGGTCGCGAGGACTAGCTCGTCCACGGATCCGCGGCCGGCGGCGACCTCGTGCGCGACCGCCCGCTCGGCTGATCCCAGCGTGGCGAGGACGGCCTCCAGTGACGTCCCGCCCGGAGACGGCCCGTCAACTGCTCCCGGGCGGCGCTCCGTCGTGGAGGTCGCCGGTGACCAGACGAGGTCGAGGTCGACCAGCAGCTCCGGAATGCCGGACACGATCCGCGCCTCGGGGCCCGCCTCGCGGAGGAAGGCGAGACACCCTGCAACGGCCGGGTCGTCCAGTCGTCCGGGCACGAGATGGAGCCCCCGGCCCTGCTCGAGGGCCCAGGCTGCCGTCGTGAGAGCACCGCTGCGGGCACCCGCCTCCACGACCACGGTTGCATCCGCGAGGCCGCTGATGATCCGGTTCCGGCGCGGGAATGTCCCGCGTGTCGGGACCGTGTCGGGATGGAACTCGCTCACCACTGCCCCGCCGCCGGCTGCGATCGCGCGGGCAAGACCCCGATGCGCGGCCGGGTAGAGCCGCTCGTGGCCACCACCAAGGACAGCCACGGTGGGAGTGCCGAGCCGGACGGCTGCCGCATGCGCGGCGGCGTCGATCCCGAGCGCAAGGCCCGACACGATCGTCGCTCCCAGGCCGCCCACCGCGTCCGCGATCCTGCCCGCGGTCTCCCGCCCCACCGTCGTCGGCCGCCGGGTCCCGACGATCGCCACAGCGTGGTCTCGATCGAGGGCCGCCGGGTCCCCGTACAGGAACAGGACCGGCGGGGGCAGGTCGATCCGGCGCAGCCGCCGCGGGTACTCCTCGTCGGCAAGCGTGATGACAAGGACGCCGGACCGTCGGACCGGGGCCAGCAACGGGGTTGCGTCAAAGGCAGCCGCCACGATCTCGGCCGCGGATGACGGGGCCAGGGTCGGGCTACCGCCATCGGGGGAGTGTGTCGCCGCGACGAGCGCGGCCACCGCGCCCGTCCTGCGCGCTGCCGCCAGGACCGCGCCGGCGCTCCCGAACGCCGCGACCAGCCTGGCAAACGAGACGGGCCCCACGCCGCTGACCCCTGCCAGCACGATCCAGGCGTCCCGCTCGGTGCCGAGGACCGTCCCGCCGGACGCCGGCCACGGCGCCGGGCCGCCCGGACCATCGTCCACCCCTGCCTCCCGCAGGCCGCCGACCTCGGGGGCATCCGCGCGCCCGAGCGGGCCACGCCGGCCGATCCCGAGCATCAGCCGGCCCGCCACATCGCCATCCGGTCCACGGGGGACCGGAACCGGGCGGCCTCGTCGAGGTGGGGCGGCTGGACCGCCACGTCTCCTGCCAGGTCCGCGATCGTGCGCGCAACGCGGAGCAGCCGGTCCATCCCTCGCCCCGAGAGCCCCTCCCTCTCGGCGAGGACGATCGCCCGCCCCTCGGTCGCGACGTCCATGGCGCAGGCGGAGCGCAGCGCGCGGGCCTGCAACCGTCCGCCGGATCCTGTTTCGGCCCACCGCGCCCGCTGCCGTTGACGTGCCGCCGCGATCCGCCCCGCGACCACCGCCGACGCCTCGGGTTCCAGCCCCGCGAGCAGGACCTCTGGCGGGACCCGATCAAGGCGGACCCACAGGTCGATGCGATCCCGGAGCGGGCCGGAGACACGCCGCAGGTAGCGCTCCGGGACGCCCGGCGGACAGGTGCATGTCCGGTCCGCCGCGCCGTACTGCCC
>DATCGK010000218.1:0-15238 GCA_036508975.1 Candidatus Limnocylindrales bacterium | reverse complement strand
CCCCCGCCAGGGTCGCCTGGCGCAGGCCCAGCTGCGACAGCGGTGTCTCCGCCTGGCCCTGGAAGCGGCCCTCCCGGATCCACTCGGATTCGCCGTGCCGGACCAGGACCAGCGTGGCGTCCAGGCCCTCGGGGATCGGTGACCGGCTGCGGTCGACCTGGTCGCCGGCCGTCGAGCCGTCGCTCACCGGTCGCCGACGAGGTCGATGGTCCAGACGTCGATGACCGCGGGCTGCGCGAGGATCTTCTCCGCGACGGCCGCGGGCACGGCCTCGTCGAGCGCCAGGACCATGAACGCATCGGTACGGGGCGCGGAGCGGGCGAGGGTCATGGCGCTGATGTTGATGTCCGCCTCGCCCAGGATCAGGCCGATGCCGCCCATCGTGCCCGGCCGGTCGTGGTGGCGCGTGATCAGCATGGAATCCGCGGGGGCCAGATCCATCGTGTACTCGTCGAGCCGGGTGATCCGAAGCTCGCCGTTGGCGATGGTCCCGGCCACCGTCACCGCCTCCCCCTCGGTCTCGGCGGTGAGCGTCAGCGGCGACGCGAAGGCGCCGGCGCCGGTCGTCTTGCGCTCCACGATGGTGAGCCCGCGTGCCTTGGCCAGCATCGCCGCGTTGACCAGGTTCACCCGCTCCGTCGTCGTCGTCTCCAGCAGGCCCCGGAGCACGGCCGCCGACAAGGGCGACGCGTCGTAGGCCGCGGGCTCGCCGGCGATCTCGAGCGTGAGGGCACGCGGCGCGGACCGTGCGAACTGCGAGAGGAACCGGCCGAGCATCTCCGCCAGCGGCAGGTAGGGGGCGATGGCCTGCGCCGTCTCGGGCGTGAGGAGCGGCGCGTTGACCGCATAGCGCGCCGGGCGTCCGTCCAGGACCTCGAGGATCTGCTCCGCGACCTCCACCGCCACGGCGACCTGGGCCTCGGCTGTCGACGCGCCGAGGTGGGGCGTGAGCAGGGTGTTGGGCGCGTCGAGGAGCGGCGAGCCGGTCGGTGGCTCCGTGTCGAACACGTCGAAACCGGCCCCGGCGATCCGCCCGGACCGCAACGCGTCCGCCACGGCCCCTTCGTCCATGATGCCGCCGCGGGCGACATTGAGCAGCATCACGCCGGGCTTCATCTTCCCGATGGCGACAGCGTTGATGAGCCCGATCGTGCTCCGCGTCCTGGGCACGTGGACGGTGATGACGTCGGCGCGTGCGATGAGCTCCTCGAAGGTGACGAGTTCCACGCCCAGGTTGACGGCCTGCTCCGGGGTGACGAACGGGTCCGAGCCCAGGACCGTCATCTCCATCGCTCGTGCACGCTTGGCGATCGCCTGGCCGATCTTGCCGAGGCCAACGATGCCCAGCGTCCTGCCACGCAGCTCCACGCCGGTGAACTGGGAGCGCTTCCACTCGCCCCGGCGCATCGACGCGTCCGCGGCCGCGGTCCTGCGAGCCAGGCCGTACATCAGCGCCAGGGTGTGCTCGGCCGCGGCGATGGTGTTGCCCGTCGGGGCGTTGACCACGGTGATCCCGGCCCGGGTGGCGGCCTCCAGGTCCACGTTGTCCACGCCCACGCCGGCCCTGCCGATGACGACCAGACGGGTGCCGGCGGCGATCATCCCGGCATCGGCCTTGACCTGGCTCCGGACGACCAGGGCGTCGTACCCGGGCAGGATCGCGGCGATCTCCGCGGGGGACAGCCCGAGCTTCTCGTCGACGTCGTGGTGGCGCCGGAGGAGGTCGAGGCCCTCGGCGGCCAGCGGTTCGACGACCAGGATCTTCATGCGACGGTCTTCGCGGTTCGCTGTGCCAGGAGGGCCCGCTGGGCGGCGGCGACGGCCGAGCCCGGGGCCACGTTCATGCCCTGCTCGATGGCGGACGCCTCGAGGGCACCGATCGCGGCCAGGATGTCGTCCGTGGTCACGGAGCCCAGGTGTCCGAGCCGGAAGATCTTCCCCTTGAGCTTGCCCTGGCCTCCGGCGAGCACGAGACCGCGGCGCTTGAGCCCGGCGTTGAACGCCTTCCAGTCGAGGGACACCGGGATCCACGCGGCCGTGACGGTCTTGGACGCGACCGCTTCGTCGGCCAGCAGCTCGAACCCCATCGCTCGCAGGCCGGCGCGGGTCATCGCCTGGCAGGCCGCGTGACGGGCAAAGACACCGTCGCCTTCGGCGGTCATCAGCCGGATGCCCTCGTCGACCTGGTACATGACCGCGACGGCGGGCGTCCACGGCGTCTCGCCGGCCACCTGGGTGTCGCGATGTCGCTTGAGGTCGAGGTAGAAGCGCGGCATCTTCGCCGTCTCGGCCGCCTTCCAGGCCCGCGGACCGACGGCCGCCATCGCCATGCCCGGCGCTGCCATCCACGCCTTCTGGGAGCCGGTGACGACCAGGTCCAGGCCCCACTCGTCCATCGCGAACGGCACGGCACCCAGCGCGGAGATCCCGTCCACGAGGAGCAGCGTATCCGGCGCGACCTCGCGGATCGCCGCCCCCAGCGCACCGATGTCGTTGGTCACGCCCGTGGACGTCTCGTTGTGGGTCAGGAGCACGGCCCGCAGGCCCGGGATCGAGGCCGCGGCCTCGCGGACGGCGGCGGGCTCGGCCGCCTTGCCCCATTCAACCTCGAGCCTGGTGACCGCGGCCCCGTAGACATCGGCGATCTTCGCGAACCGGTCCCCGAAGGCTCCCATCGTCACGGCCAGGATCGGGTCACCCGGCGAGAGAACGTTGACGATCGCGGCCTCGAGGCCACCGGTCCCGGCGCAGGTGAGCAGGATCACGTCGTGCACGGTCCCGAAGAAGGGCTTCATGCCCGACTCGACGCGCTTGAGCAGGGCCTTGAACTCCTCGCCGCGGTGGTTGACCATCTGGCGCCCGCCGGCCTCGCGGACGGTCGGGGGCAGGGCGGTTGGCCCGGGGATGCGCAGGTTGGGCTCGAAGCGGGTCATCGGTGCTCTCCTGGGTCACGGGCAGGCTTGAGGATGGAGCCGGGGATGCAGGCATCTGTTCCACCGTACCGGATTTGCGGCCACCTGAATGCGGATCGCAGGACGCCCTGATCGAGGGCCGGCCGGACAAACGAAAACGGGGCCGGCTGGGCCGGCCCCGTTCGAGCGTCGCGATGATGATGTTGGGCCGCGCCTAGGCGACGCGCTTCACCACGACGGTCGCGGCCTGGACATCATGGAAGCCCTGGCGCTTGGAGCTCTGCGAGGTGGTGTAGAGCAGGTAGCACTCGTAGCCGAACGCCAGCAGGCTCAGGAGCGGACCGATGAGGCCCAGGATGTTCCCCAGGACGATGCCGGCGGCGGCCGGGCCGAAGAGGAACGCCCAGCGCTTGATCGCCTGGTTCTGGGTGAGGGTCGCCCCGTCGCCCGCGTTGACGGTCTCCAGCTTCATCACCCTCTGGCCGAGGGAGGCGCGCATCTTCGTCCACGTGTAGACGAAGTAGGCGGCGCTGCCCGCGGCCCAGATGAGGCCGAGGACCACGCCGGCGACCAGGAGCATCCCGAAGCCGGACGTCAGGAGCAGGCTGCTGACGATCACCGACCAGACGATGCTCCACACGATGCCGAGCGCGATCGCGTCGATGACGTAGGCGATGATGCGGGACGTCAGGTCTGCGTACATGATGCCGGGCGCGGGCCCGGGCTCAGCCGCGACGGGCGCGGTCTGGAACCCGCCCGGGGCCGGCGTGGGCGGCGGTGTCTGCCAGTTGCCTCCGCCCTGCGGGGGCGGGACTGCGCCCGGCGGCGGCGGAGCTGAGCTCTGGGGGGGCGGGAGCCCCCCGGTCGGATCCGTCATCGAATACCTCCCTCGCCGGCGTCACGCGCGCCGCATGGCGTCAGGATAGACGGTCCCGAGGCGAGGGGGAACCCCATCCCGCTGCTCTGTGGGTCAGCCGATCGTCCCGCTCCCGTGCCGGGACCGGAACGGGAGCGCTCCCGCGTGCGCCTGAACTGAGTGCAGCCTCCCGCCTCGATGGTGAATCCATCGCGTTCAGCACCTTGTGCGAGGTGAAAGCACGATGGATCGATCGCGTCGCTGGGGACGTTGGCGCGAACGACAAGTTGTGCCATCATCCGTGTCAACGTCACGGATACATCTTGGAGCAGGATCCCGAAATGCGAATTCGACCGGCAAAGATCGAAGAGCTTGCGCCCAAGCCGCGCGAACGGGCGCTGTCGCCTCGCCAGCTGGCGGCCATGCAGCGCGAGGAGGAGATCCGCAAGGCGCTCGGGCGCCTCAAGTCGGACGAGGACATCCTGGCCGTGGAGCTTGACGCGGCCGAGAAGATCCCCACCATGCGCGCGGCGGTGAAGCGGGCGATCGCCGCCTACAGGCCGGGCACCAACATGGCGATCCGCGGCCGGACGATCTACCTCTCCACCGGGCCGCTCCCCGGCGGACGCGGCCGCAAGCCGAAGGCCGGCTGATCACCGGCCGTCCGGGTCGTCGCATGCCGGGGCCGCCGCGCGTCTCTCCGGCGGCCTGAACCGTCCCGGAGCCTGTCGTGTCCGCCCATCGCCGCCGCCCCGTATGGCGCCCGCTCCTCGCGATCCTGGCCGCGCTCGTCCTGCTCGGCAGCGTGGCCATGTGGGCCAATGTGCTCGGCGTGGGCGACAAGGCGCGCGAGGTCGCCCGGACCATCGAGCTGATCGTGGACCCGCCGCCGGACCGCCCGATCGCCGCCGAGGTCCACGTGACGCCCCGCCCATCGCCGACCCCGAGGCCGAGCCCGGCGCCAACCCCACGGGTGTCGCTTCCTCCCGGCGCCCCCACGCCCGCCCCGACGCCGACGCCCACGCCGGTCCCGCAGCGGGTGCGCGTGGACGTGAACCTGTACCAGCACCCCGAGGACCACTTCATCACCGAGGTCGACCACGAGTGGTGCGCCGTCGCGGGGACGCAGATGGTGATCGCCGCGCACGGGAAGGGGGCGCTGACGGAGTCGTTCCAGCGGAAGCTCGCGTCGCGGATCGGCGAGTGGGAGAGCCGGCGTGACGCCATCAACGGCGGATGGGGCCCCTCGGCGATGGTCGCGGCACTCAAGGCCTACGGGGTCCCGGGCTACGAGGTCCGTACCTATGAGACCCGCGCGGATGCGCTGCTGGACGCCGCCCGCGCGATCTCGACGTTCCACGCACCCGTCCTCCTGCTCGCGTGGCGGGGTGCCCACACCTGGGTGATGACCGGCTATCGCGCCGACGCGGACCCTCTCCTGTTCGACGACGCCAAGGTGTCCGGGGCCTACATCCTTGACCCCTGGTACCCGCGGGTCTCGTCGATCTGGGGTCCGTCGGACCCGCCAGGGACCTTCCAGAATGCGGCGGAGATGAGCCGGAACTACCTGCTGTGGAGGCGGCCGGAAGGGAAGTACCCGAGCCGCGATGGGCTGTTCGTCGCGATCGTGCCGACGGTGGGCCTGAAACCCTGAGCGTCAGGCAGCGGCAGCGGCCGTGGGCTCGGGGGTTGCGGCCGGCGGGCCAGCGGCGGCCGGGGCCTCGCCGCGCATCCGACGCGCGAGCAGCAGGCCCTGCAGCCCCGTCCGCGTCGCCGTCCCGGCGGCGAAGCCGAGCGGGATCGCGAGGACGCCGACCGGGTCCACCAGCGCGAGCGTGACCGGCACCGTCACCGCGAACCCCGCCAGCGATGCCAGGACCGGCAGCACCGTGTTGTGGGTCGCGTACAGGCCGCGTGCCGTCAGGTGCCCGAGCGCATCGAACGGCACGGCGAGGGCGAAGGCCGCCAGCACCGCTGCCGTGACACGGACGTCCTCGGCGTCGAACGCGCCGCCGCCGAGCAGGACCTCGATCAGGAGTGGGCCGATCACGAACAGGCCGATGGCGGCTGCGGCCGCGAGCACCGTGATGGTGGCGGCGCTCGTGCGGACCTGGCGCCGGAACTCCCGCCGGTCGCCGGCCGCCCACGCCGCCGAGAGCGCCGGGAACGCGGCCAGCGAGATCGATACGCCGAAGAGCGCCACCGGCACGCTCTGGAAGTTGCGGGCGAAGCTGACCGAGGACACGCTGCCGGCCGCGAGGGTCGTCGCGACGTTCGTGAAGAACAGGAACGTGAGCGGCTCGATCGGGTGGCTCAGCATCTTGGGCACCATCAGGCGCAGGAACTCGCGCAGCGCCGGCAGCCGCAGGTCCAGGCGCAGCCGCAGCGGCACGGACGAGCGGAGCATGCCGATCACGCGGATGCCGAGGTGGAGGAAGGCTCCGATGACGGCCCCGACCGCGGCCGCCATGATGCCGATGCGGTCGTGGAGGAGCACGGTGCCGACCACGATCCCGACGTTGTACAGGATCGGGGCCAGGGCGTAGGGAAGGAAGCGGCGCTCCGCCACGAGGATCTCGCCCAGGGCGATCGACGCCGCGAACACGATCGGCGTGATCAGCATGAGCCGGAAGAGCTCGAGGTACCGCTCGCGGTTCCCGGCGTCGAAGCCCGGGGCGATGAGGTCGACCGTGGCCGGGGCGAGCAGGAGGAGGACCAGGGAGGCGACGCCCATGACGAGGATCACGAGCGTGAGCACCGTCTGGGCGAAGCGGACCGCGGCGGCCGCGTCCTCGCGGCGCAGGCTGGTGAACACCGGGACGAACGGGGCTGCCAGGCCGCTGGCGACGAGGACGTCGAGGGCGAGCTCCGGCAGGATGAACGCCGCGTTGTAGGCGTCAAGCTCCGCGCCCGCGCCGAAGGTCCGGGCGAAGATCCGGTCGCGGACGAGGCCGGCGCCGTAGCTCGCGAACGTGAGGACCGCGAGCAGGATGGCCCCCTGCGGCAGGAACCGCGCCACCAGCGCCCGGATCCGGGTCACGCTCGCCTCCGTGCTCCGCCGCTGCGGCGGCGCGTCCTCTCCGACGCGCGGTCCACCCCCCAATGGGACGGTACGGGATGCGCGTCGAGAGCGTCGGGTGATGCGGCGAGCCCGGTCGCCCGCGTGGCTATCCGGCCGCGTCGATGATGATCCGCCGCAGGATCCGCCCCGTGACCGCGCGCCGGTAGGCGGCGGTGGAGCGGACGTCGTCGATCGGCGAGATCTCGTCCTCGACGGTCGCCTGGGCCTCGGCCGCCACGGTGGGCCCCGCAGGCCGTCCTTCCAGGACCGCCTCGGTGCGGGTCGCCCGGATCGGCCGCTCGGCAACGGATCCGAGCGCCACCCGGACGTCATGCCAGGCACCGTGCACGGCGCTGCCGCCACCGCCCGTCGCGGCGGTCCCGCCCTGCCAGGCTACCGCCAGGGACACCTTGGCGATCGCCAGCGCGCGGCGCGTGCCCACCTTGCGGAAGCGGACCCGGCGCCCCGGCACCAGCGGGATGCGTATGGCCACCAGGAGCTCGCCGGCGGCAAGCGCCGTCTGCCGATACCCCGTCCAGAACGCGTCCGCAGGGATCAGCCTCGTCCCTTGCGTTCCGGCGACCTCGAGCACCGCGTCGGTCGCGAGCAGGACCGGGAGCAGGTCGCCGGCCGGCGAGGCCGTGACGCAGTTGCCGCCGAGCGAGCCCCGGTTGCGGATCGCAACGGCGCCGACCGAGGCCGCCACCTCGGCCAGGACCGGCAGCGCCCCGTGAACGATGGAGGAGCGGCGGACCTCCTCCCAGCTGGTCATCGCCCCGATGACCAGCTCCGTGTGCGCGACCTCGATCCCACGCAGCTCGTCCAGGACACCGAGGTCCAGGAGCGGCCGGCCTGGGTGCCCGGGACCCGCGGCGGGCTCGACCATGAGGTCCGTGCCACCGGCGATCGGGCGGAGCAGGGGATCCGCCGCCAGCCTCGCGAGGGCGTCCGGGAGCGAGGTGGGTCGAGCCAGCGAGGCCTCCCCGTCGGACTGGCCGACGGCGACCAGGAGGGGTTCCGCGACGCCATCGACGGGCGCGTGGGCCGCCCCGGTGTCCCCGCCATCGGCCACCGCCTCGATGGCCTCGATCACCTTGGTGTAGCCGGTACAGCGGCAGAGATTGCCGGCAATCGCCTCGCGGATGTCCGCCACGCCCGCGGGTCGGCCGGATGCGAGGAGCGCGTGCGCCGCGAGGAGCATGCCCGGGGCGCACATGCCGCACTGGGTCCCGCCCAGCTCCAGGAACGCGCGTTGCAGCGGCCCGAGGCGGCCGTCCACCGCCAGCCCCTCGACCGTGAGCACGGAGCGGCCATCAACCTGGCCGACGGGGACGAGGCAGCTGTTGACCAGCTCGCCGTCGAGGAGCACGGCACACGCTCCGCACTCGCCCTCGCCGCAGCCCTCCTTCGTACCGGTGAGCCCGAGGTCGAGGCGCAGGACGTCGAGCAGGCGGCGGCCCCCTTCGACCGCGGCCTGGATCTCCCGGCCGTTGACGGCGAAGTGGATCGTGATGGGGGCCCGCAGGGTCGTGGTCACGACGCGCCTCCGGACTCGCGCGCCTGCAGCGCGGCGAGGACCTTCTCGGCCGTTGCGGGCAGCTCCGTGATCCAGACACCCGTCGCGTCGTGGATCGCCGCGATGACGGCCGGCGCAGGGACGTCCATGGGCAGCTCCCCCAGGCCCTTCGCGCCATGCGGGACGCCGGAGAACGGTCGTTCGACGAGCACTGTCTCGATCCGTGGGGCATCCTGGGCCGTCGGGATCAGGTACGTGGCGAGCCGGTCGTTGCGGTAGCGACCCTGTTCCACGCCCATCTCCTCGATTGTCGCGTAGCCCACGGCCTGGAGGGTTCCGCCCTCGACCTGGCCCTCGGCGAGCACGGTGTTGACGATGCGCCCGGCGTCGGCCGCCTGGACGACCGATCGGACCCGCACTTCGCCGGTGTCGGTGTCCACGTCGACGGCGGCCACCGCGCACGCCCAGCTGTAGGCCGCGTAGGCGTCCCCGTGGTACCCGGCATCGTCCCACTCGACACCTGGGAATCCGTGGAACTGCTCGGTCGCCCGCAGGGGTCCGTGGGCCCGCGCGAACGCCTCGTGCGATGCCGCGAAGTCGGCGCCCGTGCTGGCTTCGACGTCGGTCCGGAGGTGGGCGGCGGCGGTCGCGAGCAGCCCGCCCACCACCATCGTGGTCCGCGACGCTACGGTCGGCCCGCTGTCGGGGACCAGCGAGGTGTCCAGGGGCGCGACGTCGACCTCGTCGGAATTCACGCCCAGCGCCTCGGCAACGATCTGGGCGAGCACCGTCCGCGATCCCTGCCCCATCTCGGTGCTGGCGGTGCGCACGGAGATGCGCCCCGTGCCCGTGAGCTCGACCGAGGCGACGCTCGCGAGCCTCGTCTCGCCCGAACCGGTGAACCCGCCCCCGTGCCAGCCAAGCGCGATCCCGATCCCGGATGAGGAACGGGTGTCCTGGAGTGCGCCGCCGTGCGCCTCGTGCAATCCCCGGACCCGCTCGAACCCGGACCTCGCGGCGGCCGCCTCCAGGACATCCAGGGCACCGACGCTCTCGCGCAGGACCTGGCCCGTCGCCGTCGTGTCGTCCACCCGGTAGGCGTTGCGCCGGCGGATCTCGAGCGGTGAGATGCCGAGCGCCTCGGCGATCCGGTCCAGGTGGATCTCGGCGGCGAACGCGGCCTGCGGGGCCCCGAAGCCGCGGAAGGCTCCGTTGGGCGGGGTGTTGGTGATCGCCGCCCGGGCGCGGATCCGGACGTTCGGGCAGGCGTAGGGGCCCCCGCTGTGGATGCCGCCGCGTGACAGGACCACCGGCGACAGCGTGGTGTACGCGCCGGCGTCGTAGACGATGTCGATGTCCTGGGCGACGAGCCGGCCGTCGCGGGTGACGCCGGTCCGGTGCCGGATCACCGACGGGTGCCGCTTGGTGGTCGCGGCGATGTCCTCGTGGCGGTCATAGGCCATCCGCACCGGACGCCCGGCCTTGATGGCGAGGAGCGAGGCGTGGATCGCGAGGAGCGAGGGATAGTCCTCCTTGCCCCCGAACCCGCCGCCCGTCTCCTCCTGGACGACGACGACGTGTGCCCGGTCCAGGCCGAGCGCCCGCATCAGCGCCCCGTGGACGTAGTAGGGGCACTGGAGCGAGCCGTGGACCTCCATCCCGCCGTCGTCGCGCGGGATCGCGATCATCGCCTGCGGCTCGAGGTACAGCTGCTCCTGGTGGCCGGTCCGGTAGGTTCCCTCGAGCACCAGGTCCGCGCCCGCGATACCCGCGTCCGGGTCGCCCTTGACGATCTCGAAGGTCTTGCACGACGCCGTCGCGGCGAGCGGGTCGAGGACCGCCGGCAGCGGCTCGGTCCGGAGGCGGATCGCGTCCCGCGCGGCCAGGGCGAGAGCGCGGTCCGGCGCCGCGACCAGCACCACGGGCTCCGCGACGTGGCGGATCTCGTCGGCAACGAGCGCGGGCTGGTCGTCGGCGATGGAGGCCACCACGTTGTCGCCCGGGATGTCCGCCGCCGTGACGACCACGACGCGCGACCAGTCGAAAGCCGGGTCGAGGTCGATCCCCAGCAGGCGCGCGTGGGGCTCGGTGGCGCGCACGGTCGCGCCGTACCACGCCCCGGGGACGACCAGGTCGTCGGTGAACCGCGCGGCGCCCGTCAGCTTCGCCGCCCCCTCACGCCGGAGAGCTGCCGGGGTGTCCGTACCGGTGCGGGCCGGCGTCGGGGCCAAGGTGCTCATGCCCTGGACGATCCTGCCCCGCGCGCTCCACCGCAACGGCCGGATGGCCCAGGCTGGGTGGCCGCGCCAGTCTCCTTGAGCTCGCGAAGGCGGCTCGGGAACCGGGCCAGCGTCGCGATCACGGGGTCGAACTCGCGCGAGTCGATGCATTCGCCGATCTTGTGCACGTTCTGCTCGATCCCCACGCCGATGCCGATCATGGGCGGGTAGCGGTGCATCCCGTCGTCCACCCAGCGCTTGTCCCCGCCCACGGGGAGGGTGGTGTCGCTGCGGGGCATCGGGAAGCCGACGCCGTCGGTCGAGAAGATCCAGCGGGCGACGCGGGGCTCGGGGCTCAGGGCGCCGGTCCCGGTGGTGACCTCGACGACGGGGGTGGCGCAGGCCCGGTACGCGTCGACTGCCGCGACGACGGCCGGGTGGTCCGCGGGCGTCACCCAGCCCGGGTAGATCTGCCGGTTGTCCGCCCGGGTGCCCTTCCAGGACGGGCGATCGTAGTACGGAGCCCGCACTTCGACCCGGAGCCCCGCCTCCCGGGCGATGCGGACGCTGTCCATCGAGTCGATCGCGGCCAGCGCGGCCTGCGGGTCCTCGCCCGCGGTGAGGCGGCGGTCGAAGCGGAAGGTGAACTGCTCCGGGACGGCGCAGTCGCTGGGGGTCAGGAGCCGGGCCCAGCTGGCCGTCCGGGTCCCGCCGCCGAGGAACGGGTCCTGGGACATGTCGACGCCCGCGGCGTACCGCTCCCGCGCCTCCACGATGATGGCCGCCCCGAACTCGAGCGGGTTGCGGCCCTCCCAGGGCATGGAGCCGTGGCAGCTCTTGCCGGTGACCTCCACCTCGATCTGCATCCGCCCGCGTTGTCCGCGGTAGATGCCGGCCGCGCCGAGGTTCGCACAGCCGGTGCCCTCGGTCAGGACCAGCGCGTCGGGGATCAGCTCCGGCCCCGCGGACGGCCACTCGTGCCGGCGGACATGGATCATGCTGCCGCCGTCGTTGTCCTCCTCGGCGACGGTCGCGTAGCTGCGGACGATGACGCCGCGCAGCGAGCCGAGCGCGCGTGTCTCGAGCAGGACCTTGGTCGCGATGACCTGGCTGATCACGCCCGACAGCTGGTCGGCGGCTCCACGACCCCAGACGAGGTGGTGCCACTCGTCGTCGGGCGGCAGGAAGCCGAGCTCGGAGCGGAGGAACGCGCGGTCCAGCTTCGATTCGTCGACCAGGCCGTCGTAGGGGTCGAGGCCGCCCGTGGCCTCGTGCCAGCGGTCCCGGAGGGCCGCCACGGTGTCGGTGTGGCCGTCGAAGTAGACGATCGTCTTGCCGGCGTCGGGGATCCCGTCGTCGCGGTCCCGGACCACCCAGACGAGGTTCCCGAAGTCGTCGAACCAGGCATCCTCCGGCCGCTCGACCGCCCCGATCGCCACGATGGTCCGCCGCAGGTACTCGACCCGCGGACCCTCGTGGTTCGAGGTGCCGCAGAGGGGGTCACCGCCCGCGTCCTCGGGTCGATCGACATGGTCCGCGGGCACGCGGATCGTCTCCCTGAGGATCTCGATGGCCAGGGGACGGTACGTGCGCGCGAGTTCCGAGATGCGGGAGTCGAGTTCCATCGTGCTGAGCCTCGTTTCGTGGCTGGTTCTACGACGCCGCCTGTCCCAGCGTCGCCTTGAGGTCCGTGGCCTTCGCCGCCGCCAGCAGCGCCATGATCGCGTAGACCTTCTTGTTCGCCTGGCGCGCGAGGTCGTGGCGGAACCGCTCCATCACGCCGGGGCTGACCTCGGCGCCGATGTCGGCCGGGAGGCAGTGCATGTAGAGCGCATCGCCACCGCGCGTCAGGTCCATGCGGCGCTCGTCGCAGATCCAGCTCCGGTTCGCGGCGTTGCGCTCGAGCGCGCGCTGCTCGATGCGCCGCAGGGCGTCGGTGTCCCTGTTCGCGTTCGCCTCGACGCGCTCGACCATCAGGTCGTACGGGCCCCAGCTCTTGGGGTACACGACATCGGCACCGGCGAACGCCTCGTCCATGTCGTGGGTGACGGTGAACGAGCCGCCCGATGCCGCCGCGTTGGAGCGCGCGGCATCGAGGCAGGAACCCATGAGCTGGTACCCCTCCGGGTGCGCGAGCCTCACGTGCGCGCCGAACCGGGTGAGCAGCGTGATCGTCCCCTGCGCGACCGAGAGCGGCTTGGCGTAGCTCGGCGAGTACGCCCAGCTCATCGTCACCGTCCTGCCGGCGAGGCCATCCGGCAGCTTCTCGCGCAGCCAGAGCAGGTCGGCGAGAGCCTGCGTCGGGTGGTCGATGTCGCACTGGAGGTTGACGACGGGCACGACGCGATCATCGCCCGTCGCGGCGAGGTAGTCGTCGATGCCCTGCTTCGCGTCGCGCATGAAGCGGTTGCCCTCGCCGAGGATGAGGTCGTGGCGGATGCCGAGCGCGTGCGCGTTCATGCCCAGCATCGCGCCGGTCTCGACCGACGTCTCGCCGTGGCTGACCTGGGTCGACGAGCCGTCGACGATGACGGCCTGCCCGCCGAGGCGAGCCGCCGCGCCGGCCCACGACGACTTCGTGCGTGTCGACTGGTCGAAGAAGAGCGCCCAGAAGAGCTGCTGCGGGAAGAGCGCGGGGGCCCGGCCCTGCCGGTCGAGGACCTGGAGTGCCTCGGCGAGAGAGCACAGCGTGTCGATCTCGGCGGTCGTCCAGTCCTGCGTGAGCAGCATGCTCCGCCCGTGGAGGGCGTCGAGGACGGCGCCGTCGAGACGGGCGAGGTCGGGGGCTGTCCTTGTCGTCATCGGCTCTCCTCTGTCACTGCTCCGATGGGCTGGTCGACGGGGGTGCGGCGGACGCCGCTCAGGACGACGGCGACCGCTTCGCCGGGACGCACGAACCCGCCCCGGGCCAGGGCAAGGAGCCCGGCGACGCCCGCCGTGCCGGTCTCGTCCGCATCGATGCCGGTGGCCCCGCAGGCGAGCGCGTTGGCCTCGAGCAGGGCCGGCTCATCGACGACCACCGCGCGCCCGCCGGTGACGAGCATCGCCCGCACGACCGCGAGCCAGTCGTAGGCCTCGTCGTCCAGGATCCCGTGGGCGACGCTCACGGGTTCGGTCTCCCAGGGCCACATGTAGCGGGAGCGCTGGTTCGCGACGCGGTGGAGGCCGTCGTGGACGAGACCCGGGTCCATCGGCGTGCCGGCAGCGACACCCAGGTCGGCCAGAACCCGCTCCCAGGCGCGGGCGAGCGGCCAGCCGCCGGCGGCCTGGACCGTGTCCAGGCGCGGGACGGCGTCGATGGCGCCGACGGCCGCCGCATCGTCGAACCCGAGCGCGATCCCTGATGCGAGCGCTCCGCCGCCGACCTGGACGACGATCCGGTCCAGGGAGCCGCCGGCAGCGCGCAGCTCGTCGGCGATCTCCCAGGACAGGGTTGCCCCACCCTCGATGGCGAGGCCGTTGTCGGGGCCCTGGCAGGTGAACGGGACGGTGCCCTCGGCCAGGACCTCCTGCAGCCGGAGGTACGAGGGATCGCCCGCCTCGCCGGGACGGCGCGGGCAGACGACGACGATCGCCCCGAGCTCCCGCAGCCGGTCGACCGTGGCGGCGTCCGCACTGGCGGGGACGAACACGCGCAACTCGCGCTCGGCCGCCCGCGCGACGACCGCGGCGGCCAGGGCGGCGTTGCCGCAGCTCGCGATGGCGAGCGGCCTTGCCGGATCGCCATCGCCCACCGCCTCGGCCACCCGCAGCTCGAGCAGGATCCCGAACAGGTGGCGCGCCTTGTGGGAGCCGGCCACGTTGCCGGTCTCGTCCTTGACCCAAACCGCTCCCTGCGCACCCAGCCCGGCGGCGTGCGCGATCCCGGTCGCCCGGACGAGCGGCGTGACGCGGAACCCGCGGCCGTCCACGCGGGCGACGGCGTCGTCGATCTCGCGCACGAGGTCCACGTAGCGGGCGTCGCCCCAGCCCGCGGCCCGGGCGACGTGGTAGGCGTGGAACAGCGCGCGGTAACGGACGAACGGGTTCGGGTCGGGGTCACCGGGTGGATCGAGGCGGTTGAGGTCGATGCCGCGGGCCATCACGTGGTCGATGTCGTCGCCGGGCCGGCGGCTCGGGCAGCGCGGCGTGAACGGGTGGTGCGCGGGCGCGAGGGCGCCGCATCCGGCGCAGGCGAGCCCGGTCTCGACCGCGGGCGGCGGTGGGACGTCCCGCCGGTGGGATGCCGGCTTGCTCACGGCCAGACTCCCTCGATCATGCCGGCGGGCCTGCGACCCGCTGGTTGAACTCGTCGATCAGCTCGTCCCACCGGTTCACGATCTCGCGCGTCTCGGTCCAGAACGCGGGCTGCCGGCGAGCCTCGAACTCCTCGATGGGCACCCCCTGCTGCTCCACCCAGGTGAAGTAGCCGAGGTTGAAGATCCGGTCGCGGTCGGCGCGGGTTGTCTCGAGGACGTTGTCCCCGGCGGCTCCAGCCAGCCAGGCCCCGAACGTCTCACCGGCGGCCACGGCATCGAACCCGGTGGGGAAATCGCGGGCGGCGATCCGCCGGAGCTCCGTCCCGTACATCTCTGCCCCGTCGGTGGCGACCGTCAGGATCACGTCGTCCGGTCCGAGGCGCTGGTGGCGGGCCACCTTGATGGCGGCCAGGACGTTGCAGATGGAGGACAGGCC
>DATCGK010000217.1:0-2444 GCA_036508975.1 Candidatus Limnocylindrales bacterium | reverse complement strand
GAGCGCGATACTGTCGGTCCCGAGGAAGGAACGACAGTATCGCGGCCGGAGGATCTAGCCCGGGAACTTGGGATCGACGGGAAGCGCCTCCGTGGTTGGCTGCGCAATCGCCGGCCGCGATACCCCGAGGAGCATGGTCTCGCCTGGCACCTGACGCCGGACTAGGTGGCGGACGTCCGCCTCGCGTTTGCGGGCCTCCCGGGCGGGCCTCAAACGGGCCGTCAGCACCTCGCGGACAGAGATTCTGAGGCGGCCGCGGCCGGTGCGGGCGCCTCGGCCAGTGGGTCGGATTCCCTGACTGCACCTTCGACCTCAACGGGCAGCGACATCAGACAAGGGAGGAGCCGAACGAGTACAGTCTATGGTGGTTGTGCGGCGTTTACGCCACCGCATTCGAGGCCTGGACCGCTCACCCCGCACGACTGGACCAGGTGATCGAAGGGGGCTGCAGCGCCACCTCGAGCCCGGCGAGTCCCTCGAGACTGAGGTCCGCTTCCTCGCCTTCGAGGGTCTCCGGTGGTCAGCCACGTGGTGCGCGGATGGACTTCCAGGCGGGCGACGTCTCGCAGGAGGCCGACGTCCGCCGGATCGTCCGGTCCGTCCTCGACGCGCACGGCCGGGTCGACATCCTGGTCAACAACGCCGGCGTCCAGCGGGAGGCCAAGCTCACCGACGTCACCGTGGAGGACTTCCACGCCGTCGTCAACGTCAATCTCCTGGGCGCCGTCCTCTTCTGCCGGGAGGTCCTGCCCGGGATGGTGGAGCGCCGATCGGGCGTCATCGTCAACATGTCGTCCGTGCTCGGCTTGGTGGCGGACCCGCTCCTGCCGGTCTATGGCGCCACGAAAGCCGGGCTCCTCGGCCTCACCCGGAACATCGCCATCACCTACGGTCCCGACGGCATACGCTGCAACGCGATCTGCCCGGGCGACGTCGACACCGAGCTCAACCAGGTCTATTTCGAGGCGCACCCGGACCCCGAGGCATTCCGGGCGCGCGTCGAGCACGAGTACCCGATGCGGCGCATCGCCTCGACGGACGAGATCGCCAGGGTGGCGGTCTTCCTGGCCTCCGACGACGCGTCCTTCGTGAGCGGGACGCACATCATGGCGGACGGGGCGATCCTGGCCCGGATCTACGAACTCTGAAGCGCGTGGCGCTGCGAGCCGGACGGTCATCCCTCCCGTCCGGCCGCACCGCCGGATCACCGAAACGGAGTCTGCACGTGCCGTACGTCCCCGATGGCGAGGCCTTCGACCTGCCGTTCCTCGACATGGACGCGCTCTCACGCGACCTGGGTCCACCCCCCTGGCGAACCTGCCTGGTCGGCACGCCGGGGCTGCGGGTCCTGCTGTTGCACTGGCCGCCGGGGTTCGCGACGATTCCCCATTTCCATCCGGGCGCCGAGGAAATCTTCCAGGTGGTCCGCGGACGCGCCTTCTTCACGATCGGCGAGACGCCGGAGCGCGAGGTGGGACCCGGCACGTTCCTGCTCGCCAGGCGCGGAGTCCGTCACGCGATCCGCGTGCCGGAGGGAGCGCCGCTCCTCCTGATGGCGGCGGTCGCTCCGAATGAGGACCGGCCGGACGAGACCATCGAGCCGGCGTGAGAGACGAGGCCGTGGGGCTGACCGAGCGCCAGGCGACGCTCGAGCTGGTGGTCGACGCCCGCGCCACCGTGGGCGAGGGCCCCGTATGGGACGCAACCCGGAGCGTCCTTTGGTGGGTGGACATCCCGGCCGGGATGGTCCACTGCTTCGAGCCGCGGACGGGCGCGGACCGCACGGTTGCCGTTGGCTCCCCGGTCGGCGCCGTGGCGCTTCGACGCGATGGCACGCTTTTGGTCGCCCTCGCCGAACGGCTGGCCGTGGTCGACCCCGACAGCGGGCGTCTGGAGAGTCTGCTCTCCTTCGCCCCAGGCGATCGCCCGCTTCGCTGCAATGACGGCAAGTGCGACCCGGCGGGCCGTTTCTGGGTTGGCCGGATGGCGCCCGACGGCGCCCCCGGCGAGGGCGCCTTGCTGCGCATCGATGCCCACCTGGCCCTCTCCGAGCGGCTTACCGGTCTGGCCATCCCCAACGGCCTGGGCTGGAGCCTCGACGGCCGGCGGATGTACTTCGTCGACTCGGCCTGGGGTGAAGTCCGCGCGTACCCGTACGACCCGGAGACGGGCGCCATGGGCGACGGTCGCCCGCTCGTCCAATTCCCCAACGACGGGAGCGTGCCCGACGGGCTGACCGTGGACGCCGAGGGCCATCTCTGGGTGGCCCGCTGGGGTGCCGGCTGTGTCGTGCGCATCGCCCCGGATGGGTCGATAGCCGGACGAGTCGATCTGCCGGTCTCCCAGGTCTCCAGCGGCACGTTCGGCGGCGACGACCTAGGCGACCTCTACATCACCACGGCGCGCGAGGACTTCAGCGCCGCGGACCTGGCCCGGGAGCCGCT
>DATCGK010000216.1:0-5415 GCA_036508975.1 Candidatus Limnocylindrales bacterium | reverse complement strand
CGGGCTGCCGATGAAGCCCGCCACGAACAGGTTGACCGGGTGATCGTAGACATCCTGCGGCGCCCCGAGCTGCTGGAGGCGCCCGGCCGACATGACCGCGATCCGGTCGCCGAGGGTCATCGCCTCCACCTGGTCGTGGGTCACGTAGATGGTGGTGATCCCCAGCTGCCCGTGCAGCCGCTTGAGCTCGGCCCGCATCTGGACCCGCAGCTTCGCGTCGAGGTTGGAGAGCGGTTCGTCGAGCAGGAAGACCTTCGGCTCACGGACGAGCGCCCGACCCATGGCCACGCGCTGGCGCTGCCCGCCCGACAGCTGTGCCGGGCGGCGCTTCAGCAGCTCGGCCAGGCTCAGCATCTCGCTGACCTCGCGGACGCGCCGCTGCACCTCCGCCTTCGGCGTCTTGCGCTCCCTGAGGCCGAAGGCGAGGTTGTCATAGACGGTCATGTGCGGATAGAGGGCGTAATTCTGGAAGACCATGGCGATGTCGCGATCCCGCGGCGGCACCTGGTTCACGACCGCGTCGCCGATCCGGATCCGTCCGGCCGTCGCCTTCTCCAGCCCCGCGATCATCCGGAGGGCGGTCGTCTTGCCGCACCCGGACGGCCCGACCAGGATCATGAACTCCCCGTCGTCCACCTCCAGCGAGAGGTCATCGACGGCGACCGAATCCGCGGCAAACACCTTGGTCACGTGGTCGAACGCGACCCTCGCCATGCCTACCCCTTGAGTCCTGTGGTTGCGATCCCCCGGATGAAGTAGCGCTGGGCGAGGAAGAACAGGATGAGGGTCGGGAGGACCGTCATCATGTTCGCCGCCATCAGGAGGTTCGTGCTCGCCTGGTGGCGCCCCTGGAACGTCGTCAGCCCCAGCTGGAGGGTCATGTTGTCCGAGCTGTAGATCGTGATCAGCGGCCACAGGAAGTCGTTCCACGTCCACATGAACGTGATGACGCCGAGGGTTGCCAGGACGGGTCCCGACAGGGGCAGCACGATCTTGAACAGGACGCCGATCCGGGAGGCGCCGTCGATCATCGCGGCCTCCTCGAGCTCCACCGGGAGCGACCGGAAGAACTGCCGCAGGAGGAACACCCCAAACGCGCCGGCCAGGTTCGGCAGGATCAGGCCGCCCAGGGTGTCGATCAGCCCGGCCTGCTTGACGATCAGGAAGACCGGGATCATGACCACCTGGAACGGGACCATCAGGGTCACGAGGATGAGCACGAAGACCGCGTCCCGGCCGAAGAACGGGATCCGCGCGAAGGCGTAGCCGGCCAGGCTGCAGAAGAGCAGGTTACTGGCGACGGAGGCGGTGGTGACGATCGTGGAGTTGATGAACCAGCGGATGAACGGGGCGTCCTGGAGGACGTCGAGGTAGTTCTGCCACTGGATCGAGCTGGGGACGAGGACCGGCGGGAAGCGGCGCGCCTCGCTGATCGTCTCGAACGAGGTGACCACCATCCAGATCATCGGGATGAGCATCACCAGGGCGATCGGAAGCAGCACCGGGTGCCAGGGGCTGAACGGAAACCGTCGCTCGGCCGGAAGCTCGATCTGGGCCGGCTCTCGTGCCGGATCAGGATGCAGGTTGGTCATGAGGCGTAGTAGACCGTCTTCTTGCCCACCCAGAGCTGGACGATCGTCAGCACCAGGATGACCACGAACAGGGCGTAGGCGATCGCCGCCCCGTAACCCGCGAGCCCCTTGTGGAAGGCGAGGTCGAACAGGTAGTAGACGACGACGAAGGTCGAGGTGCCCGGCCCGCCGCGGGTGAGGAAGTAGACCTGGTCGAACAGCTGCAGGGCGTTGATCGTCGACCAGACGACCAGGAACAGGGTGGCCGGACCCAGGAGGGGGAGCACGATCTTGCGGAAGATGCTCCACCGCCCGGCGCCATCGATCTCGGCCGCCTCGAGGAGCTCGTTCGGGATCCCCTGGAGGGCGGCCATGTAGATGATCACGTTGAACCCGATCGAGCCCCAGACGGCGACGGCCACGATCGAGGGCAGCGCCAGGTCGGCGCTCTCGAAGAAGCCGAACGGCCCGAGCCCGACCTGCTCGAACAGCCAGTTGACCAGCCCGAAGTGCGGGTCGAACAGCCACAGGAACATGATGGACGTCGCGATCGTGGAGGCGACGAGGGGGACGATCACCGCTGTCCGGTAGAAGCGGATCCCGCGGATCTTGCGGTTCAGGGCGATCGCCACGAGCAGCCCGCCCGCGACCGAGAACGGCACGTAGAACGCCGTGAACACGAGCGTGTGGATGACCGAATCCAGGAACAGGGGGTCGCGCGTCAGCGCCTCGTAGTTGCGGAGACCGACCCAGACCGGCGGCGCCAGCAGGTTGGTCTTCTGGAACGAGAGGACGGCCGACCAGGCGATCGGCACGATCCCGAACAGGAGGATGAGGAAGACCGCCGGGAAGGCGAACGCCCAGCCCGTGACATGGTCGGACTGCAGCGCCCGTCGGACTCTCGACACGGCGGTCTCCCTCACCAACCCGGGTCAGGGCGCCGCGAGGATCGCGTCAGCCTGCGTCGCCGCAGCGTCGAGCGCTTCCTGCGGCGTGGCCTTGCCCATCAGGACGTTCGCGATCGCCTGGCCGTAGAGCGTCGAGATCTGCGGGTACGCGGCGATCTGGGGCCGGGCCTTGAGCACGTTCTTGAGGTTGTCGGCGAACAGCCCGACGCCCGGGAACTTCTCGTTGAACGGGGCGAACTCGGGCATCGTCTGGACCGAGGTCCGCAGCGGCAGGTGCCCTGTCGCCATCGAGTCCTTCAGGACGTTCTCCTTGGAGGTGATCCACTTGAGCAGCTCCCAGGAGGCGTTCACGCGATCCGGCCCGTTGTCGAAGATGACCCAGTTGTCCGGTCCGGCGATCGTCTCGTGGCTGCCGCCCTTGTCGAAGGCAGGCATGAACTGGACCCCGTAGTTCACGTCGGTGAAGTCACCGAGACCCCACGGACCGGTGATGACCATCCCGATCTTGCCCGAGTTGAACAGCTGCGCGGTGGCCGGAGAGTCCGGGTGGAAGTCGAGCAGCAGCGAGCCATCCTGGGCGAGCTGCTGGAGGACCGTCACTGCGCGGACACCCTCCGGGGAGTTGAAGATCGCCTTGGTGTTGTCCGGGCTGAGGATGTCGCCACCGGCCGCCCACAGGAGGGCCACGTTCTGCCAGACCATCGTCTCGCTGGCATCGGCCGGGAAGGCGAGACCGAAGATCTTGTCGGCGGGCTTCGAGACGGCCTTGGCGGCGGCGCGCAGGTCGTCCCAGGTCC
This sequence comes from Candidatus Limnocylindrales bacterium, assembly GCA_036508975.1. Lineage (GTDB taxonomy): Bacteria > Chloroflexota > Limnocylindria > Limnocylindrales > CSP1-4 > CAIXZV01. The sequence continues at coordinate 2,139 of DATCGK010000216.1, read as the reverse complement.
AGTCGGGACCCGGCTCGGCGATCCCGGCCGCCTTGAACAGGTCCTTGTTGTAGACGACCGCCAGGTTGTCGACCAGGGCCGTAACGCCGAGCACCTTGCCATCCACGGTCGCGACCGCCCGCTCGCCCGGGAAGAAGTCATCCCAGCCGAAGTCCGGATCCTTCACCCGCTCGGTCAGGTCGACGATCTTGGGCGCCTGGGCCACCTGCGGCATGTTCGTGCCGTACTGGTAGGAGATGTCGGGCTGCTTGTCGCCCTGGAGCGCCACGGTCGCCTTCTCCAGCGCCAGGTCGCTGTTCACGTACTCCATGGTCACATGGACGTTCGGATGCGCGGTCGTGAAGGCATCCACGATCGCCTTGAGCGAGTTGTACTCGTACGCCTGGTCCTCCGGCGGCGGCGCCGTGTAGCCCATCCACATCGTGAGATCAACGGGCGCGGCGGTCGTCTCGACCGGCGCCCCGGAGCCCGGGGCCGCCGAGGCCGGGGCCGCCGAGGCCGGGGCCGCGGTGCTCCCGGTCGGAGCTGTCGGTGTGCCTGCCGCGCCCCCGCACGCCGCGATTACGAGGGAGAACGCCACCAGTAGACCTAGCCGCCTGGGCCGCATTCGGGTACCTCCAACTGTCTGGATGCCACCGGGTCGGGTCGCCCGCGCCGACCCGGGCCGGCAGGCTGAACCACGTGATCCACGCGCACCCTGAGCTCTCGTGACCGAGAGCTCAGGCCTGTTCACCACTCTACGGAACGTCGTTCCGCGGACTCTACCATGCCGCCAATCGGCCGCGGCGAGCCTCGCCATGATCATGGGTGAGGACGTCGCGACCGCGCGCCGCCCGGGTCGAACGGCCGGCCGCGCGGATCAGCCGGCCGTCGTAGCAAACGAGAGCCTCGTTGTCGCGCCCCAAGGCCTCAAGCGCAATCCCTTGATTGATCAACGGATCATCCACGGGGATCGGCGGCCCGCCATCCAACGGGTACAGCATGGCCCCAGGCTTAGCGGTCACCGTTCCTCGAGCGGCGCTGGTCAGCTGAAGGATGTTCTCCCCACGATGTGTGATCACGGGCCAATGGAATGTGCGACCGGACGGTGTCGTGGCATAGATCTCGGTCGGCCACGCGTCAATGATGCCGCCTTCCAGCAACGGTTCGACGAGCGCCATGACTTCGGTCATGGGCCTTCTGACGATCCATGCCTCGCCCGGCAGCAGGACGGTTGTGGGCGCGTCGACCGATGACAGCGGGACGGCGGCCCTGATTCGCTTGCTTCGTCGGAGCATGCGACGGAGACGGTACCGCCAATCGACCCGATCCAGGAACAGCCCGGCGCCCCGGAGCGCAATCGGCCGCCGACCCATGTTCGTGATCACGACGACGGCATCTGGATACTCATTGTCGTAACGAGCGACGAGCCGAGGACGATCGACGAGAAACGCGGCCAACTGGATGCCGACCGCGAGCGTTCCCGTAATCGCCCCCCACACGGCGATAGGGTCGAGATCACTTACCATGCACCGCATCTCCCTGAGCGCCCGAGAGCTCCGATCAGGCGAAGCGCGCGGATACGACAATCATGGACCCGGCTCTCTGTACACGGCCAACGGTCGCGACCCGCGTCCACGTATACGGTCCGGTGATCGTCTGGACCTCGATCGTGCGGTCGTCGATCACCCGGTACCCCCATACCGGGTCGGCCACGTCTCCAAGACGAACGTACGCGACGACGATCACGACGGCCGCCGCCAGCACCAGCCAGCGCCGCCGGGGGCGGATGGAGCGCCCCAACGGGAGCAGCGGTCGCTTCACGGGGCGAGTGTTCGACCCGGCCCGAGACCCGTCAAGGAGCGCACGGCCCGGTTTCAGCTGCCTACGCAACTCCGCGGAGGGCGTCCACGATCACCGTCGGCAGCACAATCCGCGGCGTGGGACCTACCGGTTCAAATCCTCTCGCCCCTCCGCCCTCATCGTGGCCGTGGGCAATCTTAGTCGAGACCGGCGGGCACCTCAACCGGATGTGCTCGCCCGGCGTCGGCCGCCCGTCGGCCCCACCAGTCGTACGCGAACAGGGCGAACGCGGCCAGGGCCAGCGCCGCGTCGGCGATGAGCCCGTTGCGGATCCCGATCGCCACCACGAGCCAGCCG
>DATCGK010000215.1:0-2367 GCA_036508975.1 Candidatus Limnocylindrales bacterium | reverse complement strand
CGCAATCGCTTCCTGCGCTTCGTCCCACGTCGGTCGCTCGATCAGGTTCATCGGGTCTGCCGTTCCGGTCGCGTAGCGCTGCTCAACTGCATACACACTGAGGCCGCGAACGTTGAGGTCCTTGATGGTCGCCCCGGCCGGCAGACGATCCTGGAGGAGGCCGAGGTCGTGTCGTGACGGGAAGTCCACGCCGTGCCACACCAGCAGCGCCTTGATACCCTTCTCCACCGCCTGCTGCGCATGGAACGCCGATGCGAAGGGCGCGGTCCCTTCATCGGGGTGCGCGGCGAGGGACCGCGCGTTGGCGAGCTCCGCGTTGGCGTCCGCGAGCCACGCCGCCGTGGCTCGACGGCGCAGCTCCTCAGGCGAGGGCGGTCCGGGATCCATAGAGGACGACTCCTTCGCGCGCGACCGCGTGGGCGACCGAGCCCATGAGATTGCGTTCCGTGGCGATGATCGACGGCGTCAGCACCACGATGTCGACCGCGACCGACCGATCCGCCACGCCGGCAAGACTCTCGTAGGCCCGCATGGCGACCCAACGGCGGGCGACGCCGTCGGGAGCGACGATCGCGAGGTCGAAGTCGGACTCGGCCCGCGCGTCCCCGCGGGCCCACGACCCAAACAGGATCACGGCATCGGGGTGGATCGACGTTGCGATCGCCTCGACGACCCGCGTGAGCTCGGCGGCGACCGCTCCGCTCAGCTGGTTTCCCGCCCGGATGTTCGTGTCGGGGCCAGCTGCGGGCTTCCGCCCACGGTCACCCGGCCGGGAACGGCCGGACTGGCGCTGGCGCTGCACCCGTCTGCTTGACTCGCCCCCCCGAGCTGTCTCGTTGGGCGAGGGCAAGGCGTCCTTCGGGAGCAGGCCGCTGTCCCGTTCGAACCTCGCGAGCGCATCGATCGGGATCCGGTAGCGCCCGCCCGGGGTCGGCTGCACGGAAGGCAGGCGTCCCGCGGCGATCCAGTTGCGGACCGTCTGGCTCGTCACCTCGAACCGCGCCGCGACTTCCGAGACCGGGTAGAAGCGCTTGACGTTGTCCATCCGGGGCCCACGATCGGCCTCTTGTCGTACTTTGTCAAGTTGCGTCTCTTTGTATGCGCCGCGCAACCGAGCAGCGGCGCATCGGCCTCACCGGGCGCCGGAGGGCGCGCCGATCGATCTCGTTGTCGCGTGCATCACGATCGATAGGAGCGCATCGTCGCTCGAGATCTATCGCTTGGGACACGGTCGACAAATGTCGGAACTCCATCCCTCCCCACTCGCCGGACGCTCTACCTTCGCTCCGCGAACTCTAGGGATTCCGCCGTGGCCAGCCGGCCCGACTCCTTGCGGCAGAGGCAAGGTGACGCCAATGACCAATGTTTCGGCGAACCGACCCGGCTCAACCGTAGGCCCGGACTTCTAGCCGCCCCGTCGGGACCCAGGGCGCGTCGGCGCTTGTGGCTGCCGTCGTACGACCATCCACCCCCGGCCTCCGGGGAACGGCGCGAACCCGACCACGGGCGGTGGCGCGCCCAATGCTGCACCGTATACCGCGGCGTCGACCTGATCGTCGTGCTGTCCCTTCGGGAATGCCACGAGCTCCTCCTCGAAGTCCGCGAGCCCCGGCGCGGAGTGCAGGTGGAACACCTTGCCGCCCTCGTACCGCGCTGCCAAGGTGCGCGCTCGCGTCACCTTGTCCCGGTCCGGGTGGACGGCTACGGCGGGCAGGTTGGTTTGACCTAGCAGCTCGCGGACGAATGTGCCTTGGTACATCACCGCCTCGATGCAGAGTCGCGTGAGCTGGCGGGGCGCCTTCCGGTAGCCATCGGCGCCTGCGAACCCAGCTGGCAACAGCTCGATCGGCACGAGCAAGCGGGGGCCGGTTGGCTCGCCGTAGGTCGCGGGTACTCCGTACTCCATCGAGTCGGTTCGCCCGGTTAGCCAGGCACGGTGTCCCTCGGCGAGTTGCTTGCGCCAACCGCCGACGAAGTACAGGTTGTGGTGGCCGTCCTCCACCCATTCCACAACCGCGGTGTAGTCAGCTCGCTCGGACGAGGAAGCGTTGAGGTCCATCCCGACTCGCCGGGCACCGGCGGGCACCGTCTCCACGTGTTGGAACCACTCGCGGCGGAAGATGTTCCCGCCCATCCCCGACGGGTCGTTCTGGTACTGCAGGCTGAAGATGGCCGTGCCGAGCTCGCCCCGTTTCGCCTCGAGCTTCGCGACGGGCCACAGGTGCGGCCACAACGCCTGTCCATCGGACCCGATGGCGGGGCGGATGAACGCCGGCCAGCGCGCCGCCATGAGCTCGGCGTACAAGTCCGCCTCGTGCCAGCGGGTTCCCAGGAACCAGCGCCGGCCGGGCAGCGAGCCGTCGGGAT